>CAIMFA010000079.1 GCA_903840185.1 uncultured Lentisphaeria bacterium
ACCGCTTTGCGGTGAATGTCTTGCGGTTGTATTTTCCCGCTCCTTCTTCCGGCGATATTCATATCGCTTGTCAGTCGGATCGAAAAAATCCAATCCACAATCCTATTCATCTATAAATTGAATTTTCAATCGCGCAGAGTATCATTATTCGCCGAATAAGCTGTTGATAGCTTTCAACTGTTCTTCAACCAATACCTGTCCGCCTTCGGGGCCGACCAGATTATCGGGGGCTCCTGCCCCGTAACTTTTGGCGTCCACTGCTTTCTGCGTCGGCAGATATGAGCCTTCGCCGGCAAGCTGGATGACGAAAGTTTGAACCGCTTTGCTTCTTGCCTTGATTCTGATACCGAAATCCAGAAACAATTCAAACCGGTTGGTGGCAAATGCCGCGTCGCCCAGCCGGATTACATGCGATTCCATCGGCAGTACCGGGTTTGACGCCTGCTCGTTATAACGTTTGACGGCGAAACCGAAATATCCGGCTCTAACATAATTGCTGGAGTATGCGGCGGATTTCGGGTCCTGGTCGCACGTCTTTAGCGCCTCCTGATGCAGGAGCATTTGTTCCGAACAGAATTCTGCTTCGTCTTCAGAGATTGTGCGCCTGGGAAGTTGAAGCGTGGCTACTGTATGCGCGAATGGAACGGTGTCACGGATATCCGTTGAGGCCAGCGGCAGGACTTCATCCACCGCGGCGGCAATCCGATGGGCGATCTCCCTGCGCTGGGCAAGATTAAACTGATTGGGATCTGCATTTTCCGATTCGAGCAATCCTTTCAGTTTGAACATTCTTAGTTGTTCGCGACGATGCAGGAAATGGCCTCCTGGCAGATGCGGCGACAGGTCGCCCGCGGCACTGCACTGCGGAAGAATGAAAAGTCCTTTCCCGTGGCGTTTGCGGATTTCTTCGCGGGTTTCGTGCCAGAAATCAGCCGAGACGAAACTTGCACCTTCGGTGACTTGAGACGGACAGGCCAGATTAATGATCATGCCGGTAAGTTCATGTTTGCCGTTGTAGGTGAACAGCATGTCCGCGCTCTGGTCTTCGTAGCCTTCGATGTGCGAGAATTCCGGGACATCCGCCTTGCCGTACATCCGGGTGGAACCGTCGAAATAAGTGGTGCGGCGGTTGAAGCCGACTACCGCCTGACCGTAGCCCCAGGCGATCGCGCCGGGTTTGCGGCTTTTCCAGGCTTCAACGCACATTTCAACAAGTTTCTCCTTCAGCAGCCCGGTGTATTCCGCCGGCTTCAGGATATTGGGGTCGTCCAGTTCTGGATAAGTGAAAAAACTGGATGCCTGGCTTGGTGCGGTATGGGTATGGGTGACGCTGATCAGCAGTTTCAGCGGATCAAAATCGGGGATCAGTTCACTGAATTTTTTCCGGCAGGCGTCGCGGATGTCATCCTTGATCCACACCGCGTCCAGCGAGACAATGATTGCCTGATCGCCGCCGGCTGTTTCCAGCGCCAGCGCTGTCGCTGTCACCGGATCTTTTACAAATTCGGAAATTCTGGTATTAAACTGTCCGACAAGGGTGGTCGGCTTATCAGGTGTGATATCTCTGGAAGCCCAGCCGACAAGAATCTTTTTTGAGTCCATAATTTTTTGCTCCGTTACTGAAAAAATAATTCGGGAATCCGCTTTTGCCAAACGAATTCCCGATAATAACCGGATTACTTGAGGATTTTATCCGGATCTATCTGGTCAATGTTCCCGAAAACCTTTTGGAAGCCCTCGGCAACCATTTCCACGGCTTCGGCGCCATTGGGGGCGCGCAGCGGCGTGGTCATGCCGAAATGAGTCGTGCAGTGCCGGTTGGCAGCCGGATATTGCGACGGATCGTAAACCACGCCGTCGCCTGCGCCGTTGCACGACCACGGACAGCCTTTGCCATACGCGTTTTTGGCTTTGAACACGGTCATATCCGGCAGAATAAAGTTTTGCCATACACCGACAGGAACACCTTCCGCCTGAAGCGCTTTCATGATAGCGCCGCGCATTGCCGCCGGATCGCCTTTCCAGCCGATGGCGTCCATGTCGATACGCGAAGTGTAATTGTACCAGTTATGAGCATGGCCTTCGGGTTCGTATGGCAGAATCAAGCCTTTCAACCCGGTCAGCCGCTTGTTCAGCAGTGCCCCGTTTTCTCGCTGAATCTTGAAGTATTTATCCATTTTGGTCAACTGGGCGCGTCCGAATGCCGCCGTCAGATCGTTGTTGCGGTACATCCAGCCCAGCGCATAGGCATGATAATCGCGGCTTTCCAGCGGGGTGCGGGTTTCGCCGAACGACCAGACCTGAGCCGCCAGGTCGCGTATCTTTTCGTCGTTGGTCACAAACATGCCGCCTTCGCCGGAGCACAGGCATTTGTTCTGGTTGAAACTGAACGCGGCGCAGTCGCCGAAGGTGCCGGCCTTGCGGTTATGGAACAGTGCGCCGTGTGCCTGACAGGCGTCTTCAATCACTTTCAGATTATGCTTTTTAGCAATCGCCAGCACCTTGTCCATGTCCACCATTAAACCATGCAGGTGAACAACGATAATGGCTTTAGTTTTGGGTGTGATTGCCGCTTCGATCTTGTTGACGTCCATGTTGATAGTGGCAAAATCGATGTCCACGAAAACCGGAATCGCGTTATGATGAAGAATGCAGGTTGCGCTGGATGACCAGGAATAGGCTGTAACCAGCACGTGATCGCCTGCGCCCACGCCGCAGGCGACCAGACCCATGTGCAGCGCTGCCGTGCCGCTGTTGGTGGTGATTGCATACTTGTTGCCGTTCCACGCCGCGTATTCGGTCTGAAACGCCGCGCAGTTCGGCCCGAATGCATGACTGCCGCCGTTAAGGGACGCCATTACCATTTCGCGGTCAATGTCATCAATTGGCGG
>CAIMFA010000080.1 GCA_903840185.1 uncultured Lentisphaeria bacterium
CTCCCGCATATCAGTACTGGGAAGTGGAATTAGGCGGCTGCCCCAGTCATCCGACGGGGCAAGAAGAGCCGTAACTTAGAATAATCGAATATCCAATATCCAACACGGAATATCCAATGACCAAAGGGGAACAGCCTGTAGACAATGGACAGAATACAGGATGGAAGACTGAAGACTGAAGACTGAAGAGAACGATGAGACCTGATTCTGGCTTTCATTCTGACTCCTGACTCCTGACTTCTGACTCCTGAGTTTTGACTTCTACAATCTTAAAGAGACTAATATGAGTGGTTTGTTCAAACTCGTTTCTGAATTTGGTCCGGCCGGGGATCAGCCGGCGGCGATTGCCGGACTGCTGAAGGGGTTTGAACAGCAAAAACGCTATCAGACTCTGCTCGGGGTTACCGGATCCGGCAAAACATTCACGCTGGCCAACGCTATTTCACAGCTTGACCGCCCGGTGCTGGTGCTGTCCCACAACAAAACCCTGGCGGCGCAGCTTTACAGCGAGTTCAAATCTTTTTTCCCTGAAAACGCGGTTGAATACTTCATCAGTTATTACGATTATTATCTGCCGGAATCCTACATCCCGCAGACCGACACCTATATTGCCAAAGACGCCGGCATCAATGAGAATATCGAGCGTCTGCGGCTTTCCGCCACCGCTTCGCTGCTGGAACGCCGTGATGTCATCATTGTCGCCAGCGTGTCCTGCATTTACGGTTTAGGCGCGCCCGCCGATTACCAGAGCATGTGCGTGAATGTCCATGCCGGACAGAGCATCAGCCGCAATGAGCTGCTCCGTCTGCTGGTCGGAATTCAGTACGAGCGCAATGACATCGGCCCGGAAAAAGGGCAGTTCCGCGTCAAAGGGGACACCGTGGATGTGTTTGAGCCGCAGCGGCAGGAATTTGTCAGGATCACTTTCTGGGGCGATGAGATCGAAAACGTTTCCAGGCATGAATGCATTACCGGTAAATTGAAAAGCCGCGTTGACAAGGCGTTGCTGTTTCCGTGCAAGCATTTTGTAATGCCGCCTGACCGGGTTGAAACTTCCATTCAGCGGATTCGCAAGGAAATGAAAGAGCGGGTTGCCTGGTTTGAAAGCGAAGGGCGTTTGATCGAGGCGCAGCGGATTTATCAGCGGGTTACTTATGATCTGGAAATGATCCGTGAAATCGGCTACTGCAGCGGGATTGAAAACTATTCAATGTATTTTTCCGAACGTCTGCCGGGCAGCCGCCCGTACTGCCTGTTCGATTTTTTTCCGAAGGATTTTATTACGGTGGTTGACGAATCCCATGTGACAATTCCGCAGCTTGGCGCAATGTATAAAGCCGACCGCAGCCGCAAGCAGACGCTGGTGGACTACGGTTTCAGGCTGCCTTCCGCGCTGGATAACCGCCCGTTGACTTTTGCCGAGTTTGAGAATCTGCACGGCGATCTGGTTTTTGTGTCCGCGACGCCGGGTAATTATGAAAAGGAACACTGCCCTGAACCGGTGGAACAGATTATCCGTCCGACCGGACTGCTTGACCCGGTGGTTGAAATACGCCCGCTGGAAGGTCAGATTGACGATGTGATGGCCGAAATACGCGCTTCGGCGGAACGCGGGGAACGCGTGCTGGTGACGACAATGACTAAGAAAAACGCGGAAAGACTGGCGGATTATCTGAACAACCTCGGTCTGAAGACCAGTTATCTGCATTCGGAACTGGATGCGCTGGAGCGCGTCCGGGTGCTTGCCAAACTGCGCAACGGCGACTTTGACTGTCTGATCGGGATCAATCTGCTGCGTGAAGGCATTGACCTGCCGGAAGTGGCGCTGGTAGCCATTCTGGATGCCGATAAAGAAGGATTTCTGCGTTCGGAAAGATCGCTGATTCAGGTGGCTGGCCGTGCCGCGAGAAATTCACAGGGCAGGGTGATCCTGTATGCCGATAGAATCACTAACAGCATTCAGGCGCTGATAAGCACCAGTGACTCGCGCAGAAAGAAACAGCAGCAGTACAATATCGAGCATAATGTAACCCCGACGACGATTGTCAATACCAACCGCATCACAATCATGGACGCCGTCAGCGCCGGAGACGGCAGTGACAAAGTACATTCCTACGAGGATGCCGCGGAAAAAGTTTTCGGAGTGCGCGAAACTCCTGCCGGGTACGGCGGCGGCAAGGATTTGACCGCGGATGAATTCCAGGAACTGGTCCGCGAGCTGGAACAGGAGATGCTGGACGCCGCAGCTTCGCTGGAATTTGAACGCGCCGCCGACCTGCGCGACAAAATAAAAGTCATCTCAAAAGACCGTTTTGTCAAATAATTGTATCTTCTTCTGCATTCGCGGTCCAATAATTTGAATATCCAATATC
>CAIMFA010000081.1 GCA_903840185.1 uncultured Lentisphaeria bacterium
AGGTCTACGGCCTGACCAAAGGCCAGGCGTCGCCGACTTCCGACCTGGGTTTCGTCACTAAGATCCAGATTCACGGCGTCATTCTCCAGCCGTTCAACCCGATGGCGCTGGCAATCGCCGAGGACTGCTCCTGGGTGGCGCGTTCATTCAGCGGCACACCGGAGCATTTAAAGGCAATGATGAAAGAAGCGCTCAATCACCGCGACGGCATGGCGCTGCTGGACATCCTTCAGCCTTGCTTCTCGTTCAACCACCAGAACACGTTCAAATGGTACAGGGAACGGGTGCGTCCGGTAGATCCATCGCATGACCCTTTCGACCGCGAAGCGGCATTGCGGCTGGCGATGAAATTCGGCGATGAAATTCCCGTCGGCGTGATTTACCGCAGCAAAAGAAAAAGCTTCGAGTCGCAACTCGAAGCATTGAAAGACAGCACTCTGGTCAGCCGCTGTTAAACTGCCATCTGTTTTCTCCAGCGGCGGCAGCGGCGCAGACAGTCGCGGAGCTGCGAACGGGTCAGCGCGTCCCGGCTGACTACGCCTGCACCCGGCTGTTCATAGCTGATTGGAATATAGTATGAATCCAGTTTGTCGGCAATCTTTTCCAGTTCCTGCCAGGCGGTTTCGGCAATGTCGCGCTCTCCGCTGTTTAACGCATTATGATAGGCCGTTATCTCTGTCATGGCTGTCATTACATCAATCCCGTACAAGAGCAGACGACGATCCTCGCCCAGCCGCTTTTCGTACTGTGAACGGCGCATTTCCATTTCACGCTGTAGTACCGGGTTCACCACCGATGTGACCTGTTCCTCCGGCACCGCCGCCAGACGGACTTTTTCAGCGGCTGCGCATTCCCGGATGATGGTCATGGCTTTTTCCATCAATGAAATCGAGTTCCGGCCTGAAGCAACAGCTTTCTCAGGCGGCAGATGATCGTTGCCGGCCGGCGGCCGGCCGTCTGAGCCGTCCCAGTTGAACAACTGCGTCAAAATGCTTTTCTGACTCCAGATGCGCCACTGACTTGAATACAGCCAGCTTTCCTCGATCAAGTCATACGCCTGACGCATCTTTTCTGCATAAGGGCCGTACCACAGCCTGAAATATTCCTCCAGAAATGCGGACACATCTGTTTCGACATCCCAAGCCAGCTGAGCGTAAAGCAGCTGTGTCTGGGTGCGCATCGCCCAGTTGACGAACGGCAAATGCATATAAGTCATGCCGCTTCCGCCGATTTTATGATATGCCGGCAAGTCTGCCGCAATCCTGGAAGTGAACAGCATCGGCAGATCTTCGAACTTCGATACATTGTAATATTCCCCGATCATCACCGGAAGCGCCGGTTTTACCGCAAACCATGACTTCAAACTGGCGCTATACGCGCTGTTCCAGGGACATGACGCGTCTTCAAAATCATGCGCATAACAGCGGTTGATCGGGTAAAACGTGATATAATCCCCGGCATCAAGCAGGTTACGCGGCACCGGTCTTGACGGGCCGGCAATAGTGGCGGTTCCCTCGTACGCGCACAAGACTAATTTAACATCATGATCAAGGCTGCCGTTCTGCCGCGCCTGGTCGATACTGCGGCGCAGGCGCGACACGAAATACAAGGTCTGATCGCTGCTGTTGCCGATTTTTATACAGTCAGGACAGTGACAGGTTGCACCCCAGGTATCAAATCCCCAGACGTCAACCCGGTCCGCCTGTTTCCATTTGCCGTTGAGATACTCCAGCAATTCTTTGCCTAAAAATTCCATAAGGTCATTGCGGCTTACACAAAACTGTGTGCGTTGAGCGGCATCTTTATTCTTATTGCCGTCAGCAGGCAGTCCATACCATTCCGGATGTTCCTCCCATATGGTTTTACCGGACGGCAGCATTCTGTCCTGATGCAGGATCGGCTCGAAAATGTGTCCGCCAATGGCCGGACTCATGCCAAGTTTTTCACCCAGAGGGCCGCTTGACGGACGATAACCTGAAACATTCATGCGGTTGCGCGCCATCCATAAACATAAGTCCGCCGATTCGCGGGAGACGCACTCGAAAATAAAACCGCGGCCGAGGCTGAACGACGGGCGGAATGTTTTACCTGACTCCGGTAATTTCAGATTTTGCGCCTTCGCAGGAGCGATTTCACCTTCAATACCGGGGGCAAACCATCGCCATCCCTGCATTCTTAAAAATTCATACGCGCCGTACAACGCGCCGGTACGCCCCTCCCCGCTGATCCGCACACCATTGCTTAACGGTTCAAGCGTAAAGGAGTCAGCCTTGCTGTCCATTGCCGCCACATGCAGATAAACCGCGAAATCTTTGCCTTTGTAATCTCCGGCAAAAGTTATTTCCGCGTCAATCGTCCGTTCGAGGTATTTGTGCAGTTCAGTTGCGGCAAACGACAATGTGCAGCGGGCGGCTTTCAACGGTTCCGCACGAAAATCGATTTTATCTTCTTCATTCGCCCAGACGCGGGTCAGTTTATCCGCCCCTTCAAAAGGATTGACAATTATTATTTTCATCTTGAATATGTCCTGTTTTCTTAATATTTTTCCGGTTTATTCTTTAAGCGCAAAAAAAACCAGTTTATAAATTAAATGCATCTATGTATATTTTCAATGTGTATTTACACTATATAATTGTCTGATTTTATTGTTGAATTAATATAAAAATATTGATTTGGTGATAATTCGCCTGTCTTCTGCTTTGAAATTTCATTTTTGCAGTGTATGTTTCAAAACGGCTTTTTGTCTTATTATAACGGCAGGTATTTGTCTGCCGTTTTCATAGTCCGGAAGTCAAACGTGAGTTTTTAGTTCAAGCCATCAATTTATATATGGAGGTTTTAGAAATGGCAAAGAAAATGGTAACAATCGATGGGAATTACGCGGCGTCCTATGTGGCTTACGCGTTCAGCGAAGTAGCTGCGATCTATCCCATCACCCCGTCGTCAACGATGGGAGAGTATGCCGACACCTGGGCAAGCCAGGGCATGAAAAACATGTTCGGCAGAGTTGTTGAAGTAGCGGAAATGCAGTCTGAAGCCGGCGCCGCCGGCGCAGTCCACGGCTCACTCAGCGCCGGCGCTCTCACCACTACTTTCACCTGTTCCCAGGGATTGCTGCTGATGATCCCGAACATGCACAAGATTGCCGGCGAAATGCTGCCGACAGTTTTCCATGTTTCCGCCCGCGCTCTTGCCGCGCAGTCACTCTCGATCTTCGGCGATCACTCTGACGTCATGGGCTGCCGTAACACCGGTTTTGCAATGCTGTCAGCGGCATCCATCCAGGAAACGCATGACCTGGCGATTGTTTCCCATCTGTCCGCGCTTAAGAGCGAAATTCCGTTCCTCAGCATTTTCGACGGCTTCCGTACTTCGCATGAAGTCCAGAAGATCGAAGCGCTTGACTATGCCGATATGAAAAATCTGCTCGACATGAAAGATGTCGAAAAATTCCGTAACCGCGCGCTGCGTCCGGAAAAACCCTATGCGAAAGTCGGAGCTCAGAACCCCGATGTTTATTTCCAGGGCCGTGAAACCACCAATAAGCAGTATGCCGCTCTTCCCGCAACGGTTCAGGATTTCATGAACAAGGTTGCAGCCGTCACCGGCAGACAGTATCACCTGTTCGACTATGTCGGCGCCCAGGATGCTGAAAAGGTTATCATCGCGATGGGTTCCGCCTGTGAAACCATTGAAGAAACCGTAAATTATCTGAACGGCAAAGGCCAGAAGGTCGGTGCGCTGAAAGTCAGATTATACCGTCCGTTCTCAGCTGAAGCTTTTATCGGCGCACTGCCGAAGACCGTCAAAAAGATTGCGGTACTCGACAGAACTAAAGAGCCCGGCTCTCTCGGCGAACCGCTCTATCTGGATGTCAAGGCCTGCCTGGCCAACACCGGCATCAACGTTATCGGCGGCCGCTACGGTCTGTCCAGCAAAGAATTCTCCCCGTCGATGGTCAATGCGATTTACAAGCATCTCGACGGCGCATGCACCACCGGTTTCACCGTCGGCATTGACGATGACGTCAGCAATCTGTCACTCAAGGTTGTGGAAAATATCCATACCGAACCGGCCGATGTAGTCAGCTGCATGTTCTGGGGCCTTGGCGCGGACGGTACGGTTGGCGCGAACAAGAATTCCATCAAGATCATCGGCGACAACACCAATAAATATGTTCAGGCTTATTTCGTATACGACTCCAAGAAGTCCGGCGGGATTACGATTTCCCACCTCCGCTTCGGCAATACTCCGATCAAGTCTGAATATCTGGTAACCTCCCCGAACTTCGTGGCCTGCCACAATCCCGCTTACATCGGACGTTACGATATGCTGGCCGGCATCCGCGAAGGCGGCACTTTCCTGCTGAACTCTGAATTTGATTCAAAGGAAGTGTTCAACCACCTGACCAAAGATATGCAGGAAACGATCATTAAAAAGAAGATCAACTTCTACAATATCAATGCGTTGAAGATTTCCGAAGACGCCGGACTCGGCGCCCGTATCAATACTGTAATGCAGGTGGCATTCTTCAAGCTCGCCAATATCATTCCGGTTGACGAATCCATCGGCTACATCAAGAAAACCATTGAGAAAAGCTTCAAGAAAAAAGGCGATGACATCGTCAAGATGAATCTGACCTGCGTGGACAATACCATTGCCGCGCTTCAGAAGGTTCAGGTTCCGGAGACAATCACGGTTTCCTATGTGCCGCCCAAACTTATTGCCGACGACGCCTCCGCGTTTGCCCGCAACATCATCAAACCGATCATGCATCAGGACGGCGACAACATCAGCGTCTCCACGATGTCCTATGACGGTTCAATGCCGACCGGCACCACCTGCCTGGAAAAACGCGGAATCGCGCCGCATGTGCCGAAATGGATTAATGAAAACTGCATTCAGTGCAACCAGTGCGTAATGTCCTGTCCGCACGCAGTTATCCGCGCCAAACAGATCGATCCGAAAGACCTGGTCAACAAACCGGAATCTTTCATCACCGTCAAGTCCAAGACCAAAAACGACCGCGATCTTGATTATCGCCTTCAGGTTTACGTCGAAGACTGCACCGGTTGCGGCGTCTGTATCGAAACCTGCCCGGCTAAGACCAAGGCTCTCGAATTCTCTCACATCCAGAAGGAACGCGACAAAGGCGAACGCAAGAACGCCGAGTTCTTCGAAGCGCTGCCGGACAATGTCATTGACGGCGCCGCACCTTCCACGGTCAAGGGCTCACAGTTCCTGAAACCGCTGTTCGAATTCAGCGGCGCCTGCGCCGGCTGCGGCGAAACCCCGTATGTGAAACTGGTCTCGCAGTTGTTCGGGGACCGCATGATCATCGCCAACGCCACCGGCTGCTCCTCGATCTACGGCGGATCGTTCCCGACCATTCCGTACACCAAGACCAAAGAAGGCCGCGGCCCCGCCTGGGCTAACTCCCTCTTTGAAGACAATGCCGAATACGGTTACGGCATGAGACTGGCCGTTGATCAGAATCGCGGACAGTTGAAAGCCAACGTTCAGCGCATCCTGGAACTGGGAACTACCGACAGCCTGAAGAACGCTCTCGGCAAGTCACTGGAACTGTGGGATAAGAAAGACGCTGAATCCATTGCCGACCAGAAGGCTGTCGCGGCTCTCCTGCCCGAAGCGATTAAAGCGGCTTCCGGCGAATCCAAAGAAATCCTGTCCAAGATCGAAGAGCTTAAAGACTACTTCGTTGACAAGAGCGTCTGGATCATCGGCGGCGACGGCTGGGCGTATGACATCGGCTACGGCGGCCTGGACCAGGTCCGGAGCTCCGGGCGCAACGTGAACATCCTGGTGCTCGATAAG
>CAIMFA010000082.1 GCA_903840185.1 uncultured Lentisphaeria bacterium
AGTCAACCCCCTAAATTATATAACAGCAAAAAAGAATGAAAATAACTTTTTTAAGCTCACGAATGCCGATAACCATCGCACCGCCAATATCCTGACGAACAATCACCGGCGCGAGGCGCTTTCCTATTTCTGCGATTGTAACTGCCGGTATAAAGCAAAAATACTTAACCGGGTATGATGCCCGGCTAGGAAAATTTTGCCGATAGTAACCCGGGTCAAAAGTTATAATCTATTTTGACTGGAAGGCCGGTTTGGGCGGATTTAATGGCGGCTTCGCCGAACGCCACGGTTCTGGTCCCTTCGATTACACTGGTAGGACATTGTTCATTTCTTTTGAGGCAGCTGATGAATTCCTGAAGTTCGGCATCGACATTGTGGCTGGAAACCAGTACCGGAATCTGTGCAAATTTTGTTATCTTGGCGGCATCATAAACAGGTTTTTCGGCAATTTGAATAAAATCACTGGTGTTGTCACAGATAATTGTGCCTTTCGTGCCGTTGATAACGGTACGCATCGTATATGGCCGTTTGGCGCCGATGGAGACAAAAATACGCCCGATGACATCATTGGGAAACTTCGCCACCGCTATTCCGGTGTCTGCGGTCGGCCATGACGGCAGAAATTTATGGTTCATGTAACAAAAAACCTCCGTCGGATCACCGGCCAGCCAGCGCACTAAATCCAAAGCATGACAGCCGCCGCCGATAAATCCTTCGCGTTTGATTGCCGGATCGCTGCGCCATCCCATATAGCCGGCAGCGCCTTTACTGTAATCGTGGGCGTATTCGCTCTCGATGCAGACGAGCTCTCCAATCCTGCCCTCATCTATCAAATGTCTGGCCAGCTTGAATCCAGGAGCATAACGGCATACCTGCCCGGTCATAAAAAACTTGCCCGTTTCACGAACCGCGGCAATGATATTTTTGCATTCCGCCACCGTCGGAGCCAGCGGCTTTTCGCAAATAACATGTTTACCGGCCCTTAGCGCCTTGATGCACTGTTCCGCGTGGATATGATCAGGCGTCGCGACAATAATAACGTCCACGCCTGCGGCATATACTTCCTCTTCAGCCGCAGCAATCACACAGCCGTTATTCAAATAAAAATCATGATTAATCAGCTCATTTTCCTTAAAATATTTATCATAGACAATGCTCAATACCGTCTCCGGCAGATTGTGCGCGGCTTTCGCCCAGGCATTGCCCATTTTAAGACCGAAAACCCCGATTTTGTATTTGTTCATATCCGCCTCTTTCTCATTATCAAATCGTGTTCAAACGCGACACCGGCTTTTATTATAGGCTGTTGTTTAAAGAATTCAATATTGTAAATAAAGATGCGCCGGCAAAGAAGCAGTGTCCTGTACGGAGATG
Organism: uncultured Lentisphaeria bacterium; assembly: GCA_903840185.1. Lineage (GTDB taxonomy): Bacteria > Verrucomicrobiota > Lentisphaeria > Victivallales > Victivallaceae > CAIPAT01. Next base: position 1,375 of record CAIMFA010000082.1, read on the forward strand.
TATTTTAAGCCAGGCGACTGTGCTCCTTTTCAACCTGATTCCATTCTTCTAAGACCGCCTTCACCGTTTCCGGATTGGCGCCGGGGCCGAATTCAAACTGCGCGATTATACCACCACGTGGATCGTAGAAATGTTTTGCGACCGTTCTTACAGCGTCTCTGCCGTCCTGTGGATTTTCAGACGGTAGAATATGCTGACGGTCAATTTCTCCCCAGAAAGTAATCCTGCCTCTGGCGCGTTTCTGCAAATCATCCATATCCATGCAGAAAAGCTGAGAATTTAATGCGTCAACACCGATCTCAATCAGGTCGTCATAGATTTCGGAGATATGCCCGTCCGAGTGCATAAACACAAACTTGCCGCCGCCGCGGGCCAGTTCGCAATAGTCCTTGTACAGCGGCTTGAAAACCTCGCGCCATATCCGCGGCGGAATGAGCAGCTGCCGCTGCGAGCCCCAGTCATCCATAAACATAATGGCGTCAACATCGGTTTTGACCCAGAATTCCAGTTCCCGGAGATAAAAATCATGGATGGTCTTTATCAGAGATTTGAACTCAGTCCGCTCCGGTTCCATCACATCCATCATGGCGTTTTCCGATCCTCTCAGAAACTGGTATCTCTCCCAGGGGCGGGGGCAGCATCCTGCCCGGACAAATTTATCGCCGGCGGCACATGCGGCATTCACGGTGTCGCGGGCTTGAGACGCATTCTCCGGCAGTATCTCGTAAGGCGGTTTTACTATTTTCCAGTTTTCCAGTTCATCGACAAGCGGATCTTTTACTTCTCCGATAATTCCATACTGAAGATTGGTAAATCTGCATCCCCATTCATCAACGGAATCGCCGATTTGATAGGCATCGCCTGCGGCTCTGGGAGATTTCCGGCAAACATTGCCGGCACCGCCGAAATCCGAAGGATATTTCCCGCTTATTTCCTTGATTATTTCCGGGTATTTATTAACCGCATACGGCAGGCACCATATTTCCCGCGGCATTCTGTCCGGAGTCTCAAAATTCAGGCATTTTATTACCCGTTCCCGTGAAGTCATGCTCATAATATATAATTCCTTATATTTTATTGAATCAGTGTATGCGTTATATTATAACAGGTATAAATAAAAATGCGTCCATAATAGTATAAAGTACGATTTTGTACATGAATATGAAGCCAGACAAGAATTTCCTGAAAATATATGACTTGAAGAATTACGGTTTTCCTGAAATCCCGCTATTCGGAAAGTACAAGTTCAACAAAGCATTCCCGGGGCTGGAAATGCACACTCATCACGCCTTTGAAATATGTTATCTGGTTGAAGGCCGGCAGATTTACTGCGCGGCAGGAAAAGACTATCAGCTGAAAGCCGGCGACCTGTTCATCACTCAGCCCATGGAACCGCACAGCAGCGGCAGACAGCCGCAGGAAAAAGGCAGCCTGTTCTGGATGCATATTATGCCCGCGCTTCGGAATAAACCTTATCTCGGGATGACTCCGCGGGCAGGCGCTGAATTGACTCTGCAGTTGCAGAATATGCATGAAAAATGCTTTGCGGGTAATGAAATAATTCACGACTTGTTCAACAAAGTTTATTGTGAAATCAGTACGCCTGAAAATCCGCTGAAGCAGATAATCATCGCGAACGCAATAACAGGGATTCTGCTGGAAATAGTCAAATGTTCACGGAACAGGCAGCTCAGGTCCAGCCCATTCTTTGAAAAAATTTTACTTCATATTGATAAAAATATCGATTTAAAAATGAGCGTTCATGAACTTGCCGCCAGGGCCGGAATCTCTGAATCATATTTTAGAGCCTGTCCATAAAAATCTAAGTATTTAATAATGAGAGAGATGCATTGTTTTTGTAATGGTGTATATTAATCAAAAACGACCAAATCCTTGAAAAAACCACCGTTATAAATAACA
>CAIMFA010000083.1 GCA_903840185.1 uncultured Lentisphaeria bacterium
AGTGTCCAAAATGAGGCAGACCAGTGTCCAAAATGAGGCAGACCAGTGTCCAAAATGAGGCAGACCAGTGTCCAAAATGAGGCAGACCAGTGTCCAAAATGAGGCAGACCAGTGTCCAAAATGAAGAAAAGGATTTCTTCGTGCCTTTGCGTCTTCGTGCGAGAAACGGTTTCATTGGTTCTGCGCAGTACTGTCCAGAATGTCCAAGTCACGCTTTTTTCCGGCGGGCTTTGAAACGGGTGCAGTACGCGCATTTTTGGCACAGGTCTTCAATCAGGACGCCGTTTTCAAAGCCGGCCAATATCGCTTTTGCTCGCGGACTGTCCAGAATGTCCAAAATGGGTTGCTGACGGTAGTTGCCGAGGGCGGTGACGCCGTCGCGGTCCAGACAGCACGGCACCACCGTGCCGTCAGACAGAATGGCGCAATGGGTGCCGAGCGCATGGCAGAACCCTTTAGTGTTTAAAGATTTGGCGGAATTGATATCCGGCCACTCGAAACGGGTGTCCAGATGGAGATACAGACGGTTCAGCAGCGGACGGCTTTTGCGTCCGCTGGAGTGTCCGGTCGCGGGAATGGTTACATTGAAGGCTTTTTCAATGCTCCGGCAGATCCAGTTGTTCGCGCCGGAATCCAGTTCCTGTGACGGGGTGTCCAGATTCCACAGCCGGTAGTTGATGTAAAGTTCCGGGCGCTGCGCAAAAGCCTTTTTAGTAAAGTCCAGAATTTGCTGAAGCTGTTTCTCCTTATCCGTCTGCGAATGGAGCTGCTGCAGCGAATGCAGCGAGATATTGACCTGGCGGACAACGGGATTGAGCAGGCTTGCCGCGGCGGCGGTATCAAACAGCGTGCCGTTGGTGGTGACGGCGACCGGGAGCTCAAGGCCGGCGCAGATCTCAATGAGGCGGTCGAACTCCGGATGCAGCAGCGGCTCGCCCATGACGTGCAGGTAGACCTGTTCCGTCAGCGGTTTAACCTGCCGCGCGATGTCCGCAAACATCGCGGCGTCCATGTATGCCGGGGCGCGGCCGGTGCCGGGGCAGAACGGACATGCCAGGTTGCAGACATTCGTGATTTCAATATATATTTGCCGGAAACGCATATGATCATACCAATTAAAATTTTTCTTTTTCTAAAATAGATGTTATTTTAGTTAATATACTCTATAAGGGTGAAAATTTAACATAGATGAACAGGATTGTGGATTGGATTTTTTCGATCCGACTGACAGGCGATATAAATATCGCCGGAAGAAGGAACGGGAAAATACGGCCGCAAGACATTCACCGCAAAGCGGTTGCGATCTTTCGAGTTTGGTTTCGCACTCTTCGAGGCCTTCGATACCACGGTATCGGCAGCCTCGCAGAATACGAACCAATTCTCAAAATCTTCGCAATCTATGTTTAAATTTTCAGCAGGGCAGAGTATATATCTTCTGGTTTTCTTTGACTACTTGTTTTGCTGCGCTAAATTAGGCTTGGAAGAATAGTCACACATCCGGAGGCGCAATGAAACAGCAGGTGGAAACTCATACGAAAAAATGTTTTTCATGTAATGCGGAATTGCCGGCAGACGCGGTAATATGCGTCAATTGCGGATTTAATTTCAAAACCAACCGGCAGATGTCAACACAAGTCGGCGAGGCTTTGCCGGTGCCTGGACATTATTCCGCCGGACTTGTTTTCGAGAAGCCGTCGCCGCTGGAGCGGATCGGCGGGCTTCTCCGCAGTAAAGTGACTGTTATCGTCTGTATAATTTTCTTATTCAGCGGCGGCTGTTATTACTGCAAAAATACCGTCAGCGTCGGGATTGCCGAACCGGTATATGCGCTTCCCCTGTTCCAGGGTGTACAAGCTCCGCCATACTCAAAAGATTTGATAAAGCAAAACTCTTTGCAGCCGGACTGTATGGTACTGGGCGGCGAAGACACGGTTGTCCTGATGCACCGGGCCAGGGCAGCCACCGGCAACTATCTGCTGATACCGGTGCGCATGTCTGTAGCCTGGTCCATAGCCAATAAACTTGACGGGCGCTATCACGGTTTTCTCAACAGCCGGGATTTTGAATTATGTGCCGGTACCCAGTCGTTGCACCCGGTAATATTATATCAGCGGCTTTCCGCCAGATTCAGCATGGATATGCTGGCTGCCAGACGGGAACTGTCCCGCTTTGCCGGTTATGTTGAAAATGAAAAAGCAGCATTCGCCTGGCATGGCGAACTTTTCTATCTAAAAAACTTTCAGCCCGGAGTTGCTGACCGGACGGTGTTCAGTAACGGCGGCAATATGCTTCTTTCGGCCTCCGCTGTTAAAAATTCGGAAATCATTTTAAAATACCAGGCGGAGTCAGGGAAAGAGGTTCCGCTGGCCGATATTAAATTCATCGGCACGCCGCCGTTCTCAGATTTTAAATTCAACAATTGTACCGAGGAGAAAAAGAACGGGGACATCTATTACATTGCTGCCGGCAGTAATGCCAGCCCGCAGATCAGCCTGAATATTAAGTTGCGCTATGTCATTGAAGGCCAATGGCTGATGGAGTGCAGGAGCAAAGCTGATTGTGAAAGCTGGCTGGGTGGAAACAAGTTCGAAAATGACAAAGGCTACATGCCGGAGCCGGTTGATGTCTGCCTGTTATTCCCGATGCCCTCCCCCGCCGATAAACCGTACACTTTAAAAATGTATAACACCACGATTGGCACAGTAACAAAATGAATGTGTCAACATGCATGAATTATTTTAAAGGGAAATCCAGGATACTATTCTTCCTGGCATTTATTGCTAATGTGGCATTAACTTTGCTTTCTCTTGCTATGCTTCCGGCCAAAGTGGCATGTCATTTCGGGATTAATGGTGTGGCAGACGGCTGGATGGACAATTATGTCAATTGTATCATCATGACCGGTTTGCTAATTTTCATGTTTTGTGTCTTTTACTTCCTGCCGCGACTGATTTTTCTGTTTCCGCCAGGTATGGTTAACCTTCCCAATAAGGAATACTGGCTGAGGCCCGGCATGAAAACCCTCACTATCAAAAAAATACAGAGTTTCATGTGCGGCTTTGGCGTTGCGCTGTTCCTGCTTTTATTTACCGCCGGACTGCTCACGCTTCAAGCAAATTTATCTAAACCGGTCAAGTTGAACATATATGTTTTTTACGCCGCACTAAGTATCTTTTCAGTCTATCTTGCCGGATGGACAATTATGCTTTTCCGGGCGTTCAGGATACCTCGAGATGAGCAGCATCAATAAGAGCAAAAAAAATAACCGGCGGAATTGCTTCCGCCGGTTATAAAATTGCTTTGGAGCCGCTGAAACTTAGTAGCTTCTGCGATTGCCGCCGCCAAATCCGCCACCGCTGCTGCGGCGTTCGCCGCCTTCGGGTTTCGGACGGGCTTCATTCACATTGATATTTCTGCCTTCAAGTTCTGAGCCGTTGAGAGCCTTGATTGCATTCATTGCTTCTTCACGGTTGGGCATTTCGACGAAACCGAAGCCTTTGGAGCGTCCGGAATCACGATCCATTACCACGC
>CAIMFA010000084.1 GCA_903840185.1 uncultured Lentisphaeria bacterium
CCGGATTTCTTTTCCTGAATTAGTTTTGATGATTTTGAACATGAACAATACAGGATAAAAATAACGAAGCGCAAAAATTTTCCAGCGCTCCATTATTAGAGTTTCAGTGATGTCAGATAAATAGAGTAGTTGTACTGCGGGCGGACAGCGCGGCAAAATTTGCTACGCCGGTGGTTTCCACGCCGTCAAGCAGTTCCTCCTGTTTGATGCCCATGACGTTCATCGCCATTTCACACGCCAGAAATTCAATACCCATCGTTCTGGCCTGAGCAATCAGTTCAGGCAGACTGTCAACGTTTTTGGAATTCATGACGTATTTCATCATGGCAGTACCTGCACCCAGCATATGCATCTTCGACAACGCCAGTTTTTTCGCTCCGCGCGGCATCATGAAACCGAACATCCGGCTGAGGATGTCTTTTTTTACCGCTGGCGGGTTCTCTTTGCGCAATACATTCAGTCCCCAGAACGTAAAGAAGATGGAAACCGGCTGTCCGAGCGCGGCAAAACCGGTGGCAATGATAAAAGCCGCCATCGCTTTGTCCAGATCGTTACTGAACAGCACGATAGTGGTGCGTTTTTCAGCAGCCTTTCCGGCTTGTACCGCCGGAACTAACTGGCCGCTCCCCTGCCCTTTTACTATAACAGCCTCAACATTGCCGCCTTTCTTTTCAATTGAAACCAGGCTGTTGCCTGTGGCCTGACACCACGCCGGCAGATCGTTGAAAAATCCGGCGTCGCTGGCAATGACTTTCAACATTTTGCCGTCAGCTGCTTTTTCCAGACATTTTTTAACTTGCACAATCGGGCCTGGACATTGCAGCCCGCAGACGTTCAACTCTTCAACAACCATATCTTTTACCGGTTCCATAGTTTTTCCTGCTCCCTTATTTATTGCCGGAGTCGCGCATGACTGCGGCGTTTCATTTTTTTGAAACAACTTCCACCCCAGATAACCGCCGCTAAGATTTTTCACGTCAAAACCGTTGTCCCTTAACAACCTTTCGGCTAGATATCCGCGAATACCGACGCGGCATTGAGTAACGATTAGTCTGTCTTTCGGCAGCTTGTCGAAATTATCGCGAAGTTCACCCAGCGGAATATTCACCGCACCGGGAATCGCACCGACTACAAACTCATCATTTTCGCGCACATCCAGAATAAACGCATCCTGCGGAATCACGTCCGGAGACACCACGCGGCTGTCGCCTTTGATAATATTATTCGCCACAAAACCGGCGAAATTAACCGGATCTTTCGCGGAACTGTACGGCGGCGCGTATGCCAGTTCAAGTTCCTCCAGATCCTGTACTTTCATATTGCCGCGCATCGCGGTCGCCAGCACATCAATCCGTTTGTCAACGCCTTCAGTACCAACCGCCTGCGCGCCGAGAATCCTGCCGGACTGTTCAAACAGCAGTTTGATATATATGGGCGCGGCGCCGGGATAATATGAAGCATGAGAACTGGGAATTATGTAAGTTTTTAAAAACGGGATATTTTCCTTGATCAACCGCTTTTCATTGACCCCGACCGACGCGGCAGTAAGTTCAAATACTTTGCAGATATTAGTGCCGAGACTGCCTTTGTATGTCTCATTGGCTCCGAAAATATTATTCGCCGCGATCCGCCCCTGGCGGTTGGCCGGGCCGGCCAGCGGAATCATCACCGGCATATTCAAAACCGGATCGTTTACTTCAATCACGTCGCCGACCGCATAAATATCCGGATTCGATGTTTGCAGCGAAGAATTTACTTTAATGCCGCCGCGTTCATTCAACGCCAGTCCGGCTTCGCGAGCCAGTTCGCTGTTCGGATGCACACCCATTCCCATCACAACCATCTGCGTCTTGATTTCGGAGCCGTCTTTGAGCGTTACCGTCAGACCGTCGCCAGTGCGGTGAATCGCCGTCAAAGCGTTATTCAGATATACTTTCACCCCATGTCTCTCGAGAGTCCCAGTCAGCATTGAGGCCATTTCCGGGTCAAGCGTCGGCATCACCTGCGGCGGACGCTGGACCATAACCGTTTCCACCCCGCGTTCGACCAGATTTTCAGCTACTTCCAGTCCGATGAATCCGCCGCCGGCAACAACTGCGTGTTTGATGCCCATGTCAATCCGGCTTTTGACTTTATCCATATCCGGGATAGTCCACAACGGCAGCACATCCGGATCATCCGCGCCGGGCACCGGCGGAATTGCCGGACGGGAACCTGTGGCTAGAATCAACTTGTCATAAGTTTCTGTATATTCTGTGCCGTCGTCAACTCTTCTGACCATGACACTTTTCGCCGCCAGGTCCAGCGCGATAACTTCCTGCCGGATACGGGCATCAATCCCACTGCGGGCTTTCAAGGCATCGGGCGTCATGACCAGCAGGCTGTCCCGCTGTTGAATCACATTTCCCACATGATACGGCAAACCGCAGTTGGCAAAAGAAATGTATTGCCCGCGTTCAAAAAGAATGATCTCCGCTTTGCTGTCCAGTCTGGCCGCCCTGGCTGCCGCGCTGGCGCCGCCGGCGACTCCGCCGATAATGATGATTTTCATAGCAATATCTCCTGCTGTTATGTTAATTAGAGCCTAAAATTTATTTTTTTTTGATCAATCCGCAGCAGATCAAGTCAAGCGCCTGCTCAAACAAGTCCGTACCACCGGCGGCATCGCCATTAAGAATAAACCCGGGAATCAATCCGCCCAGTTCGCCCCAAAGCGTCAGCGCCATTTTTACGGCATCAATGTTATCACGGATAGAACCGTCCTCCGTTCCTTTCCGCAGCATCAACGTAAGCAGTTCATTGATCCGGTTATTTTCCGCCAGCGTATTTTGCAGGAACCTGCTTTCCTCGCCGCAGCCGCCGCGATGGTTACGATAACTCAGCAATGCACAGTAATATTTAGGATGCGAATTGTAGAAATGCCGGAATGACATCCCGGCGTCATAAATCATTTTCAGCCCGTTCAGTTTTTTATTCTCATAAACTTTTTCAAATCCAGCCAGTACCAGCGCCAGCGCTCTGCTGACAATACATATGCATAATTCATTTTTAGTCTTGAAATATGTATAAAGCGCACCTTTGCTGAGTTCGGCAGCGCTTGCCACATCATCCATGGTAGAATTGTCAAAGCCGTATTCAAAAAATACCTTTTCAGCAGCATTTACAATCTGCTCTTCGCGTTGCTTTCTTTCTCTGCTTCTGCGTTCAATCGTTCCCATATCTATCTCCGTTAGTGACTATAAGTCTGATACTGACTATCAGTCATAGTAAAATTATAGCTCCATTCAATATATAAATCAATGGCATAAAGAATAAAAACAGCATAAATGGCCAAAGGATATTACTCAATGCGCTTCTCTTTTGCAGATTAAACGCTATATTACAGAAAATTTTGTTTATTACGGAGATTCCCGGATGAGGAAATTTATTATAATTTGCGGCATCCTGTCAGTGTTGTTTCAAATGTACGGACAGAATGTGTTCAATGACAATTTTGAGCAGGGGTTGAAAAACTGGCGGGTTATTCCCGCCGATGCGGCTTCAGTAAGAATTGAAAAATCGGAAGACGGCAGGAGTCTGCTGGCGATCGCGCCTAAAGACGCGAGTATTGAATTGAACAGTTGCACTATTAAAACTGGCAAAGACTTGAACGCTGCTGGAACTTATAAGATAACTTATGAAATAAATGTCGCGGCTGTCAGCGCCGGCTGTCTTACTATTACACTATTTTTTAACGATGCCAAAGATAAGCCGTTGAAGCAGTATCCTTTTTCAATATTCACTGCCGGGCAGAAAACTGAAGGCTGGGAAAAAAACAGTTTCATGTTCGGAGCAAATTCTGAATGCACATTTCCGGACGGCACGACATCTGTAACTATTAATCTCTGCTTCCGTGAAGCATCCGGTAAAAGTTCCGGCAAAGTCATGATAGGCAACGTTGAAATCTCGCAGATAATGCCTTCAACTCCAGTACTGCCGGATATTAGAAAGACTGACGCAGGCCAGATTCCGGTCAGATTCGAAGACCCGGCGGAAAAAGATTATTACTGGTTGGAAGCTGAAAGTTTCGCACCCGATGATGCAGTTTACGGCAGCCTTAAATATCGCAACTCCTGGACAAAAACCAAGGTAGGCATTCCAAATGAGTCGAATATGCATTCGCTTGTCCGCCCGCTGGCCGGTAATGAGGCTGAAGCATCCGCATTCTTCAGAATATCCCGCAGCAGCTACTACAATCTATGGGTAAGAATGGGGTCTCTCTCCCAATGGGGACAGCAGCGCATCAGTGTGGAAGTAAACGGACAGAAATTCACGGCCGCTCCGCCGCCGGATGACCAGCTGCTCAACGATGCATTCAGCTGGGTCAAACTCAATCCAGAACCGTTTAAGCTCAGGCGGCCCCGACCGGTGGTGCTGAAAATAAGAAACGATATCGAACCTCAGAATCCGGCATTCGTCGACTGTTTTCTGCTGACCGAAGATTTAAAATATGTTCCGTCTAAACAGATTCCATGTCAGCGGTATTATACCGTTCTTCCCTATACCGGACCGCTGGTTGAAGCAGACATCTGGAGCGCGGCAAGACTGGAAACCCCGGTTTATATCTGCAAAAATTCAGCACAACAGTTTTTGATGCAGATCAGGAACCTCTCCGGCAAACCGCAGAAGAATGTCTGCATCACCATCACTCTGCCCGAAGGTGTTACCCTGGACAGCCCGGTTCCACGGCCTGAAAGCAAACCGTTTAAAAATCATCCGCTGGAAATTCCGCCGCCATCAAATTTTGAATATAAAGTAATCTCCGAATTCGGGAAAAACCTGAATCAATACAGCCTGAGCTACGACAAGGAAATCGCGCCTTTTGACCTGAATCACAAAACTGACAGCCTGATGTTCCTGGTTCTCAATGCCGACAGCAAAATTGTTCCCGGCAGTTACAATATCAAAATACGCTGCACAACTCCGGACGGGCATCAGCAGATAGTGGGCATCGTCCAGCAGCTGGAAGTGCTTCAGGAATTAAAATCTGCTTATTCAAAAGATTATGACTGGGGCGTTGATACTATTTATTCTTCATTGCTCAATCCGGAACAGCAGAAAAAAATTCTCGACACTTTTGAGAAAGCCGGAATGACCATCTGGGCGGCCAGACCGGGAGAAGCAGTGCCTGATCTGGCGGCGCGCAATCGCGAACACTGGAAACTGCTCAGCGACCGCAAACATCTCCGGCTGGTCGGCTGGGGCGAATGGTGGTGGCCGGGCAATCCATACACAGACGAAAGCCGTGAATATCTGCAGAACCACCTTGACTCCGCGGGAATATGGCGGAATGACCCGCTCGGCAAATCACTGGAAAATAAACTGATCTGCCCGGAATATCTCATCCGCGGACAGAGCGAGACTTACATCCGTAATCATATTGAAAAACTTATTCCGCTGCTGCGCGAACACGGCATCAAGGAATATCTGGAAGACGCCGAATATTCCAGTCCGCTTTCTTTCTGTTTCTGCAGCCGCTGCAAACAGGCATTCGCCAGTCACAGCGGCATCCCGTACGCCACTATCAAAGATATGGATGCCGACAAGCTTGTCTCCACATATAAAAACCGGTGGGTGGACTTCCGCTGTATGCAGAATACCGAACTGCTGGACAGGATTACGACAATGGCCCGCCAGATTTATCCGGAAATAAATTTCAACCTTTCCTCCGGCTATCCGTCTGCCAGCAGCAGCAAGCAGCGCTCCGGCATTGACTGGGAACAACTGGTCAAACTGAAAAACCTCAACGGGGTTTATGTGGCGGATGAACTTTCCGGCTCCGCCGCCAGAATCGTACAAATGGCGGAGTGGACCAAGTCCAATCAGAAAACTTTTTCCACCATGGCCAAAGGCACTTTGAGCCTGCCTGACAACCCGGAGGAGATCGACTCCCGCAACCAGGCCGGACTTGAAGCCAGAATAATCCACGACATCATGTGCGGCGCAGGCGGCATCCTGGTATGGTGGTGGGGAACATTTGACGGACGCTGCATGAAAGCGTTTGAAACCGGCACCCGCATCGGGGCGGATTACGGGGACATCCTGCGTCAGGGTATCCTCGCCCGCAAAAAAGCCGGCATCACTGAAGACTTTTATCTATTAACCGCAGAAAACAGCCGCGGCAAACTGGTCTGCCTGGTCAATACTTCGTTTGTCTGCGAAGACATCGTACTCTCCCCGGAAACTGTTCTGAAGGAACTCCCCGAAAAAACCATTATCCTGAATGTCCTCTCCGGCAAAACTGAAACGCGTGAGGATATCAGAAAAAGGCTTGAAACATCTTATAAAAAAGGCAATACATCCATCTGGTTTTTCACTAAAAAGTAACCCCAACAAAGAGAACTTTATATGAAAATAGTATTTGTCTATAGCGGTGCAGAAAATTTAGGCATAGAATATATTTCAAGTTTCCTTAAATCAAAAGGACATGAAGTTCAGCTCCTCTTTGATCCAGCAGTTTTTTCCGGTGACAGTTTTGTGAACAGCAAATTATTTTCCAGGATACAGAATATTGATGAAAAAATAATTAAAAGAGCCATTGAGCTGAAGCCAGATATTATTGGTTTTTCAGCATATACCGGCAATTATCGCTGGTGCCTGAATATAGCGCAGCGAATTAAGAAAATCGCGAATATCCCGATAATTTTCGGAGGAGTTCACCCAACCGCAGTTCCGGAAAAAGTGCTTACTAACGAATTTGTGGACTTTGTCATAATTGGCGAAGGCGAATATGCCATGCTGGATCTAATTGAACATCTCCAAAAAGGCAGCGGAAGTGAATCGCTATTGGACACCCCGAATATATGCTTCAGATACAAAGATGGATTCCGGATAAATCCGCCGCGTCCTTATATTCAAGACCTGGATGTTTTTCCTTTTCCGGATAAAATGCTCTTCTACGACAAAGTGCCGCTGCTCGAGAAACAATATTATATTACGACATCGCGCGGCTGCCCGTATAACTGCACATATTGCAGCAATGACATGTATCATCAGCTCTATTGCAATGAAAAAAATCATGTACGGAGACGTTCTCCTGACAATGTTATCGAAGAATTGATGGTCTTTAAACAACGGGGTAAAGCCAAACTCATCGCGTTCGTTGACGATGTTTTTACCTTTTCCCAAAGCTGGCTGGATGAATTCATCCCCAAATACAAATCAAAAATCGGCCTGCCGTTTTTCTGTAATGTACATCCGCTGGCAGTTACAGAGAAAAAGGCACAACTGCTGAAAGAAGGCGGATGCTGCTTAGTGACAATGGGTGTTCAAAGCGGTTCTGAAAGAATAAGATCGGAAGTATTCAAACGGCAGGGAAATAATGAAAAGATTGCCGAGTCTGTCGCTCATATAAAAAATGCAGGAATTAAAATATCTGTAGATAATATTTTTGGGGCTCCATCGGAAACTGAAGAAGACCTGAGCGCGAGTTTCGATTTATACAAAAAACTGAAGACAGACCGCATCCTGACATTCTGGCTGACTTACTATCCGAAAACCAGCATAATTACTCAGGCGCTTGACAATAACTGCCTGTCGCAAAAGGACGTCGAAAATATTGAGCAGGGATACGTCGGATATACTCATGGCACTGGCTCCGTAAGCAAAAAACAGGCAAGAATGTATTTTAAATATGAATTATTATTTCATATCCGCAGTCTAGTCCACAATGAGAAACTGTTTAACGTATTGTCGAAAATAGCCATTTTCCTGCCCTTAAAGCATCTGACAACCAGAATAATTATCGTTGCGAATGCGTTAGCCAACAGGGATTCCAAGTTTTTC
>CAIMFA010000085.1 GCA_903840185.1 uncultured Lentisphaeria bacterium
CTCGAAGTTAGTAATTTCAAACTGGAGTACTTTTCTCCACAATGTTTACAAAGGTATTGCTCTTTTACTCCTCCTTCATACGGGTGATGGTGTCCAGACTGACTTTTCGAGCAGTAACTCGAAGTTAGAAATTTCAGATTAGGATATTTGTCTCCACAACACTTGCAAAAATATACATTATCTTCTTCCCCTTCAAAAAGTTCATGCTTGCCGTTTTCGCTTTTCGAGCAATGACTCGAAGTTAGAAATTTCAGATTAGGATATTTGTCTCCACAATACTTGCAATAAAAATTTGCCATTTTCAATGTTTCCTTTTTAGATAACTATAACTTCACCATGCCGAATGCATGTTGAGTTTAATCAGTCAGTGTTTAATTTATATGTATTTAGTATGTTGCCGGAAATTATCTCTTGCACTGGTTTTGAATATGATTGCCAGACGAACGCACGACCGCATGGATGTTTAAATCCAATAAGCAAGGTTTTTCCTCCGTCCTCACGATTTAAACAGTTGCTTCGCATGAAAATGGCACATGGGATATTTAAATTTACAGCATTCCCATTTTTTCCTATGTAATTCCACATCCGTTGGCTGAATGCAAAAACGACATCTGGCTTCATGTCATTTACAATTTCCAGAAATGGTTCATTTGCCTCAAGCCAAAGGGATTCCGCAGGACAAGTTCGCGGTCCTGGTTGCTGACCGATAAGATAATTATAGTATGAGACTGATTGCCAAAACCTTTTCCTATCTTCACGCTTATGCGGGTCAAAACCAAAAATTCTGGCAATACGTGTGTAAAATCTACTTTTGTTCCATTCCCCATTGTCATAGCCGATAGCATCGTTGGCGAGTGCTATACATTCTTTTCTATGATCATATCCTAGAGGCTGTGGGCCATAACTGGACTCTCCTAGAATCATGATTTTACAGCCCAAACAACCACGCGCATAGTTTTCCCCTTCCCACGGAAATGCTTTAATAGTCAGTTCATCTTTTTCGTCAATCATATTCTCTCCTTTCATTTAAATTAATGATGGTTGCTGACAAATTCAAGCATTGTTATGATCCTAGTTCATATACTTTTTCAATGTATTTCTGGTTATCTGCATGGCTCCGGCGGCGTGAGAGATATTGCCCTGGTATTTTTCCAATATCTTTTTTACATGGAGCCGGGTCATCTCGTCCAGATTTTCCGGATATTCGACAGTATCAGCAAGGTTGTTATTCATTCCCCACTGGCGGCGGTTTTCTTCAATTAATTTGCTGAAATCCTGCTCATCGAGGATGTCCGCCAGTTCGAGAACGTTATACAGCTCCCGGACATTGCCCGGCCAGTCATAGCCTGCCAGCGCGGCAAGCAGTTCCGGTTCCAGGCGGCGCTTGTGGCGGTTCATCCAGAAGGCATTGGCGATCTCGCCGATATCCTCCGAACGCTCCCGCAGCGGAGAGATGTGAATATGCACCATGTTCAACCGGTGAAACAGGTCGTCACGGAATCTGCCGTCGCGCACCATTTCCGCCAGATTTTTGTTCGTGGCGGCGATCACCCGGACATTGACCTTGATTTCCCCGGTTTCGCCGAGGCGGTTGAAACGCCCTTCCTGCAATACCCGCAGCAAACCGGCCTGCGCTTCCGGCGGCAGTTCCCCGATTTCATCCATAAACAGCGTTCCGCCATCGGCCTGTTTAAAATAGCCGTCATGGTTTTCCACCGCCCCGGTGAACGCGCCTTTCTTGTGTCCGAAAAGCTGGCTCAGCAGCAGTTGCGGGCTTAAAGTCGCGCAGTTGGCGACGATAAAGGGTTCACGCCTGCGCGGCGACTTGAAATGCAGTTGCAGCGCCACTGTTTCCTTGCCGGTGCCGGTTTCGCCCCAGATCAAGACCCGTGCGGAATCTTTCGGGCCGACCTTCTCGATCAGCGACCGCAGATGCTTGATCATCGGGCTTTTTCCGATAAGTTCGCGAGTGCCGTAACGTTCAAAATGTTTAATCATATCATTCTGCTCTTCGCTGAATTGATTCCGGCCTTCGGCCAGCGTCCTGACGGCCGCGCCGTAGGCGTCGAAATCCTGATAGTTGCGATAAAAATACATTGCAGCATCCAGGAGTAGCAGTTTCTGTGCCAGATTCTGCCGGATGTTCTTTTTACCCTCGCTGTCTAATAACGTCACCAGGTCAGCAGCATCCTGATGATATAGTTTTGCCACCCAGGTGGTCAAACATTCACCATCCGGATCAATTTTGCAATCAACGAATTTATTGAATTCAGCAGGCAGCCAGCCTGGAAGTTCCAGCTCGCTCAACCAGTGAACCGCGATTTTTTTATCATGCAGCCGCTTGACCAGCGCCAGCAGATTATCAGGATTGCCGCGCCAGCCAATGCCTAAAAGGATAACAGTTTTTAATTTATCCGGCGGCGAGTCCGCCAGTTCAGCCAGTTTTTCCGGCAGGCGGCTGGAACTGCTACCGATGACTTTGGCGTCAGGGAATTTCCGCAGGGCAGCAGCGGCGGCGCAGCCATAATCTTTCCATCCCCATCCGGTGATAATCAAAGTATCCATATCGCTCCTTTCATAAATTAATACATTTTTAACCGCGGAGGACGCAGAGGGACGCTGAGTAATGAAAACAAAATCCGGCTTTACTCTGCGGTTCTCCGCGCACTCCGGGGTTAAATTTTCTTACAGTTTATTTACCATCCGTTTAATACCGTCTTTCAACAGAATAACATTGAAATTAATAATCAACCCGAGTTTTTTCCCGCTTAACTTCAAATAAGAGACCAGTTGCGCTTCGTGGATCGGGGTGATCTTCTCCGCCGCTTTAAGCTCGACAATAATACTGTCTTCAACCAGAATATCCACTCTATACCCCACATCTATACTCTGCACGGCTGAAAATTCAACTATAGATTGCGAAGATTTTGAGAATTGGTTCGTATTCTGAGAGGCTGCCGATACCGGGGTATCGAAAGCCTC
>CAIMFA010000086.1 GCA_903840185.1 uncultured Lentisphaeria bacterium
CTGACTCGAACCCGCGACCTTCTGGGCCACAACCAGACGCTCTAACCAACTGAGCTACAACCACCATGAGACAGTCCGCATGTGCGGGAATCGAAAAAAAATGGCTGCCCCGCAAGGATTCGAACCTCGACAAAATGATCCAGAATCACTTGTGCTACCGTTACACCACGGGGCAGACAGACTAAACAAGGCGTATACTATAGAACAGATAAAATAAATGTCAAGAAAAATTCCGCCTTTTTTTGAGGCTGTATTTGCTTTCAGCAGGCTGGATCATTGGTTGTTTTTACGTTTTTGCGAATGGTTACAGCCCCCGCAGTCGCGGAACTGTGCCTCTTCTGCACAACTATTTTGGAAACTCATTGGCCAGCGGTTTGCCGTTATGGGTCACGGCATCCGGATATTTATCCCGGATTTCCTGATACAGTTTTTCCGCTTCCTGTGTTCTGCCGCTTTGCCGGTAGTATCCTGCCAGGTAGAATCGCGCATAGGCACCAACCTGGACGCCATTGCCGTACCAGCAATCGCTGTAATCTGCAATCGCCCTGCGCAGATAATCTTCCGCCTGCAACCGGTCAGCACATCGCATTCCCATGCAAAGCAACGCGCATCCGGCACGGTTTGCCTGCGGATATTTGTTGACAAGTTTATTGAATCCTTCCAATATTTCCTGACTGCCGGGCTGCCGGCTGGCTGCCTGGTAAAGTTCCTCGATTTCTCGCACTTCCGTCTCGTTATAACGTTTGCGGTCCTGGTCATATCGCGCCATGAACCGTTTGCGCCGTTCACCGCGCATAAATAAATCATCCGATGCGGTTTGGGCTGGTGCCGCGGCGGCTGGCGGTGCAATCGGCGGCGCAGTTTGCGTGGTGGCAGCCGGCGCGGTTTGTGCCGGAGCAGCCTGTGAACTGGAAGCAGGTTTTACTGCACATATGCCTTTAACATGCGGGGCCCAGTCAGGAACTTTATTGATATAAGGATTACTGGTCTGGATGGTTCCGGTTTTCAGGCCGGTAAAATAGAACGTTATTGACGGCTGAGCATTGTATTCCAGAATTTTATCCTTGCCTGATACAAAGCTGACTTGTCCGGTAAAAGTCCAGATCTTGTTATCCGGAAATTCAAAAATGAAAGACTCCGGCGCCCAGCAGTCGCCTGTTTCAGCTTCAAGCGTTATTGATCCGATCTCAGTAATATCCTTTGGATATTGAAGGACAAAGATATTAGTGCTGCCCCTGCCGATGTCTTTGTCCTGGCATAGAATATATTTCGTATTGCTTCTATTAATCACAGCATACAATGTCAAATGTCTCGTGTTCGCCAGTTTCTTGCGGGGAGTAAAGATTTTTATTATAAGGCCGTTTGTCCGTACAGCGGCGCTGTCTTTTATATTTTCATCCTGCGCGGCCGGTTTTGCATTCAGAGATTTGTTCGCAGATTCAGAGTTTTCCCATTCGCAGATGAAACCGAAGATATTTTCGCCTGAATTCTTATCGCTGGAGACAGTACCGTCATAGCTGCCCCAGCGATCTTTTCTGGATATCGGGGAAAATGCCGCGTAGTCTTTATTGCTGACCGGCTGTCCAATGTCCCAGCGGAGAAATTTGAGCTTTTTATTACTGCCGGACCATCGCCATACACCGGCATTTGCCTCATAAGTGGCGCCGGTGAAAATTACGCCGTTCACGGTTTTTATATTTCCATAGATAAAACTGTTTTCCCCAGGCGTTTCGATACTGACCAGATAGCCGCCCATCTCTTCGCATCTTTTCTTCGCAATATTCCAGGATACACATTCATTGAACAGCCGATAGTAATGTCCGTTGTAGAACCACACCGGAAACTGCGGCGCACTTGTTTCCGTACTCGAGGAGGTACTGACTGTTTCCTCCGGATTATCTACGGCTCCGCAGACAGTGCGGAACCCGTATTTGGCGCAAGGCTCCGAACGGTCATCGCAAATTCTTCCGGCGATCCGCAAGTTTCCGGGCGGAGCATCGAATGCGCCGCCGCGCAGAATTCTGGCCTCTGGAGTGCTGCTGTCGTCGGCTTCATCCAGACACCATTCCCAGGTATTGCCCAGCATATCAGCCAGCCCGAAGCCGTTGCGGCCTTTTTCCCCGTAAAAATCCACTGGAGAAACAAATGTCCAGCGGTCTTCTGTTCCACAATTCCCCTGAAAAGATTTTCCATTCGGGAATTTATCGCTGCTTGCGGCATTCAGCCGCCCTGCGGCGTCATTCCAGTCATTGCCCCACCAGAATCTGGTCTCCGCTTTGCCGCCGCGGCAGGCGTATTCCCACTCCGTTTCGGATGGCAGGCGATATTCCAGCTCCGGCGGCAGCCTTCCTGACTGGTGTTCGCTTTCCGTCAACCATTGACAGAAGGCTGCTGCGTCGTTCCACGAAACGCAGGTTACCGGAAAATTGTCTTGAACGGGATAACTGTAATTGGGGTCGCGCCAGTTCTTCTCCGGCATCCACATCCACTTAGCGTGGCTCTGCCAGTCGAAGCAATGAGCAACTCCGCGTTTTTCGGCATCGGTGCGATAACCGGCTGCGTCAATGAATTTGCGCCATTGACCGACTGTAACCTTAGTACGCCCCATCCAGAATGCGTCCTGTATGGTATTTTCTTCCGGCTCGTCGTTTTCATATTTTAATTTTTGCGCTTTGCCTTCACCGGTCCGGCGACTTGCCTGACGGGTTGCGGCGATGGAGTATTTTGAGCTTTTAATTCAACTGCTTTATTCCAAGCTGGAGCAGTGGCGAAAACAGTACCGGGAACCGGTGCTGCCAGTACCACGCGAAATCCTATCTCCGGGCTCTTGCGCTCAGGCGCAGCAGACCCGTGATAGCCCGGAGGTTTGCTGTTTAAGTAACCGCCGCCGCAGGCCACACGGATTTTGCCGGGCACAATATTGACGGGATCAACAGCCTCCGCAGTGCTGTAAGGACCATACCAATCCAGGCATAATTCCCAAACATTGCCTGCCATGTCATAAATTCCTAGTTCATTCGGTAATTTAGTCCCGACTTCATGAGTAGTTTCGCCGGCATTGCTCTTATGCCATGCGACAGTATCAATATCATTGCCGCCGCAGTATTCATACCCTTTGCTTTTATTGCCGCCGCGCGCGGCATATTCCCATTCCGCTGCCGTCGGCAGCCGGTACACATAGCCGTCCGGTAATTTTCCGGCGCGTTGTGCCAGTTCAGTGAGTTTTTCACAAAAGGTTACGGACTCGCTCCATGAAGCGCATTCTACCGGCAGCATTTTGCCATTACGCTGACTGGGATTGCTGCCCATTATTTTCTCATATTCCTGTTGCGTTACTTCATATTTCCCGATCCATAATCCCCGGCTGATGGTAACTCGATGCTTGCTTTTACCTTCTCCCATCATGAACATGCCGGGTTCGACATACACCATCTGCATATTCAGTTCCGGCACGGTCCAGTTGGAATTAGTTGCCGGTTGTGCAGCAGTGGAAACTGTACCGGGAAGAACAGGAGCCAGCGCCACTCTGAAGCCAAGGCCATCGGCTTTATAGACAGGCGGACAGAACCAGCGACTTGCCGCCTGGCAAAGATTGTTTCTATACGTTCCACCACGAAAACTCCGGTTTTTTCCCGACTCCGGGCCTGCAGGGTCAATGACATTACCTGTACGGTAAGTAACAAACCAGTCATGACACCACTCCCAGACATTGCCGCTCATATCGTAAATACTAAGTTCGTTCGGAAGCTTGGTTCCGACATCATGAATTGTATTCCCGGAATTATCTACATACCAGGCAACTGCATTGATTTCGTTGCTGCCGCTGTACTCATAACCTTTGCTTCTATTGCCACCACGGGCTGCTAATTCCCATTCTGCTTCGGTCGGCAGACGGTACATATACCCGTCAGGCAACCTTCCAGCACATCGTTCAATTTCGGTGAGTTTTTCGCAAAAACTTACAGCGTCATTCCAGGTAACACATTCGACCGGCAGTTTATTGTTTTTGTGTTCGCTGGGGTTACTCTCCATAATTTTCTGGTATTCCTGCTGCGTTACTTCATATTTTCCTATCCAGTAGTTTTTGGTTAGAGTTACTCTGTGTACCGGTTTTTCACGATCCGTAGCATTATTCGAACCCATCATGAAAGTACCAGGCTCGATATATACCATCTGCATATTCAATTCCGGCACTGTCCAACTGGAATTTATTGCCGGCAGCGGCGCAGCCGCAGCCTGAGCCGCTGGTGCGGCGGAAGCAGCGGCGGGAATGAAAGCCGCCAGCACTACGCGGAAGCCTATCGCCGGATGTTTATTCTCCGGCGCGGTATATGAACGGGCTCCAGGGAAGCTGCTGTTGGTGTAACCGCCTCCACACATAACCCGGTTTTTACCGGCCACAAGATTGACGGGATCTGCGGACTCTTTCGTGCTGTAAGCGCCGTACCAGTCCAGGCATAATTCCCACACGTTTCCGGACATGTCATAAAGACCGAGCTCATTCGGCGGCTTGCTACCGACTTCATGCATCGAACCTCCGGAATTATTCTTATGCCATGCGACAGCATCAATATTGTTGTCGCCGCTGTATATATAATTTTTGCTTTTATTGCCGCCGCGTGCGGCATATTCCCATTCCGCCTGAGTCGGCAGCCGGTATACATAGCCTTCCGGCAGCCTTCCGGCACTGCGTTCGCGACCGGTAAGTTTCTCGCAAAAATTTGCCGCATCACTCCAGGAAACGAATTCAACCGGCAGATTGCCGCCTTTATTCACACTGGGATTGCTGCCCATGATTTTTTGATATTCCTGCTGCGTCACTTCATATTTTCCGATCCAGAAGTCCCGGCTGATGGTAACTCGATGTTTGCTGGTACCTTCTCCCATTGTGAAAATACCAGGCTCGATGTAAATCATCTGCATATTCAGCTCCGGCACAGTACGGTTGGATTTCTTTTCCAGTTGCAGCAAAGGCGGAGCTTGTACTGGCGATGGAATGGCATCTCTGCTTGCGACAGCCTGCTTTGCCGTCGGCTGAACAGCGACTGCATTGGCGGGTTTTACGGCTGATGGCGCGGCAGTATTCGCAATCGTGGGGGGGGGCGCTGGTTTATCGCCGGATACTGTGATATTAATGTTTTTCGGAATCTGATCTTTTAACATAAAGAACCCGCCCAGCATGAACATTCCGCCCAGAATAATTATAACCATCAGGATAATGGCGGCGGCGGCAATTTTTTTGTAGCCGGTGTCTGCGGCAGGTCTGCTGACGGTTTGCTGTTTTTCTGCCGTTCGAGTTTTTCCCCGCCGTTGGCGGCCGCCATAAGCAGCTGCCGGAATTCATCAACGCCGGCGATCCGGTCGGCCGGATTTTTGCAGCAGGCCATGCAGATGACCTGATTCAGGCGTTTGCTGAGTCCGAAACTGATGGATTCCGGCAGGGACGGGTATTCATCCGGGGGCAATCCGGTCAGTGCGCAATACATGACTTTGCCTAGAGCATAGATATCGTACTGGCAATTTTTTTCCGAGGAAGATCCATTTTCACTGAGCAGTTCTTCCGGGGGAATGAATCCGACGGTTCCGGCCAGGCTTATGCTGGCGTCCCGCGGTGCCACAAAACCGATGTCGCTTAACTTCGGTACTCCGTTGATGAAGATGATGTTGGCTGGTTTGATGTCGCGGTGAATCAGCCCGGCCTGATGGAGTGCGCCGATGCCGTTTAACAGGTGCTGGGTCAGTATTACCAGCTGGTCTGACGCAAACGGGCCGTTTGCTGCGAGCCGGTCAGCCAGAGTATCCGCGTAATATGCGCGTCCCGGCTCGGCCAGGTTGTCGGCCAGTTCCATTGTGTAAAAGAAATATTGATCGTCTTCGCCGACGTGCATGATCTGGATCAGATTGGGATGGGAACTGATTAGCCGGCAGTAGTTTTTGATGCCGTTGAATTCGCGCGTCCAGCCGGAACCGTATATTTGTTTCGACACGATTTTAATGGCCAGCCGGCGGCCGCTGATGTCCTCCGCCTGCCATACTTCACCGTAAGCGCCGCAACCGCAGAAATCCCGCAAAATATAATCATGAAAGCGCTGGTCGGTCGCGAACGCGCCCAGAAAACCAGGGCCAAAGTGTTTTTTATTCTCGTTATCGTCCATAATCCCACATCCTCTAATAGTAAGATTTAGAAATCATTCTCCGGAAAGCGGTTTCTTTTTAACCGTATCGTCGCCGGCCGCATGTTTCAAACGGTTCAACTTTCCGCGCAATTCTTCCAGCAGGGCATCGTCCTCTTTCAGGGAATCCAATAGTTTATGGCAGGAAGCGCATATTTTCAAATGCTCCGAGCACATAATTCTGGAAAACAAATTCATATCGCCGTTCCGGTAAAGATCGAGTTCTTCGCGATTGTAATGTTTCATAATTCAGCCTCCAGGTCGGAGATGATCTTTTTCAACAGTTCCATGCACCGGTTCTTGGCGATGTAAACCGCATTGACCGAAATGTCCAGAAATTTTGCGGCCTCCGCGCTGGTTTTCCGGTGCAGTCCGTAAAGCATAAATGCCTGGTAGGTGACCGGCTCAACGTAATTTTTCAGTTCAATCATCGCCATTTTCATCAGGTGCGCCCGCCATTCTTCGCTCCACGCCTGCTCCAGCACGTTGATCTGTGAAAAATCATTATCGCAGAGCGGGACTTCCTGGCTGTTACGCCTGCGCAGAATGCGGGCGATCTGGTTGTTGATGATCTTCTTGATGTAATCGCGAAACCGTCCCTTGCCGCGGTCATACAGAAATTCCCGGCTGCCCTTGAAAATTTCAGACATGACGATCTGTACCAGATCTTCTTTTTCTGTCGGTTTAAGGTCGAAATCTTGTCCCCGCAGCAGAATCAGCGGGCGGTAAGCCGAATAAAATTCATCCCAGGAGATTTCATCCCCCTCCTTGATTTTTGCCAGCAGACTTTTGCGCGTCGTAAATGCCATGTTCCCTCGTCACAATTAATCTTTCACTATATACTAATTGCCGCGTCATTCCACATTTCTTTCACCATTTCCGGTCTTTTTTGAAGAAAAATGCAAAACATGTTTATATTTACCCTTAAGTTTTATCAACATTGGCGGCGGTTTCATCTTCCGCCTTTTCATCTTGCACATCCGGGCCGGCCTGTTCAAAGTCCTCGATAATTTGTTCAAATGTGACGGGCCGGTTGCCAGCGGCGAACAGCGACTGATAATCTTTCATGCAGGCAAGCACTCCCGCCGCCAGAATTGTGGCATTGTCAAATTTCATAATCCAATTTCCCCTCGATGATTTAATTGGTGCATTGCATAATTACTTCTGACTGTATACTAATTGGCGCGTCATGCCGCACTTCTTTCACCATTTACGTTTTATTTTGAAGAAAAATGCAATAATGTCCAGCTCCATGCATGCTTTAAGATCACTACCCGGATTAAATCTTTATTCAAAAAATGAATCGGGTATTGTCTTTTCCAATCCCGCCATTATTTTTTAGTGCAGTTCAAAAAGATAGGAAATTCAAAAACGCGGTATTATCATTTCGCAAAAGCTTAAACGAATGTTATCAAATAGCGGGAGGAGCGGAGATATGGATGCTAAAATCAGAACTCTGTCTTTCAATGAATTTCAGCTGGTAATTGAATGGGCTGTCGCCGAAGGCTGGAATATCGGCCAGTGCGATGCGGGAATCTTTCACGCGACGGATCCGGAAGGCTTTTTCGGAGCATTCATCGGAGAAGAGCTGGCCGGGGCTGTTTCTGCAGTATCCTACAGCGCTGATTTCGGCTTTATCGGTTTTTTTATTGTCAAACCGGAATACCGCGGACATATGCTGGGGCCCGCTCTCGGAATAAAAGCATTCGATTATCTTGGATCCAGAAATATCGGAGTAGACGGCGTGGAGGCTAAAGAGAAGCATTACGAAAGCCACGGGTTCAAGCTGGCATATAATAATATTCGGTTTGAAGGCATGGCAGACGATGAAGCATGCCTCGATGGCATGGTTGACGCCGCGGACATTCCGTTTAATGAACTTGCGGCTTACGACCGGCGTTTTTTTCCTGCCTCCCGCCATATTTTCCTCTCGCTCTGGATCAACCAGCCGGAAGGTTTTTCGGTCGCGGCCTGCGGCAAACATGGCATCAGCGGTTTCGGCACTATACGGCGCTGCCGGAAAGGGTATAAGATCGGGCCGCTGTTTGCAGATGACCCGCAGACTGCGGAAAAAATATTTGTCAGCCTTACCGCGAAGATTCCGTGGGGTGAATATTTTTACCTGGATGTGCCTTCCGTCAACTCATTCGCTAACGCCATGGTGAAAAAACACCAGCTGCGTCCGGTATTCAAAACCGCGCGGATGTATAACCGGACTTTCCCGGTTCTTCCGCTGGACAATATTTACGGAGTTACTTCTTTCGAATTAGGTTAATCCGCCGGAAAAACAAGGGGGTCAGAAGTCAGCGTTTGACTGCGGCGCCAGCCATTTTATCAAAATAAGAAACGAAAGATATAAGACAAAAGTAAAAATGTAAGAAAAGGATTTCCCGGTGTTCCCGCGGCTGCGGGATGCCTGTGTGGTTAAATTAAAAGAATAAAGATGAAAGAAACTAAAATTATGAATGATCATGGACGTTCAGTTTTCGGAGACGAAATCGCTTTTCTAAAGCAGCATATTCAGGTGCTGATGCTTGAAGATCAGAAATCCCAGGCTAAAATTGCCATTGCACCGGGCCTTCAGGCGCGAGTCCTGACCAGTACCGCTTCCGGAGACAGCGGCCAATCTTTCGGCTGGATAAACTGCGAACTTATCAAGTCAGGCGAAAAGCGGAAACAAATTAACGCGTTCGGCGGCGAAGACCGTTTCTGGCTCGGTCCGGAAGGCGGCCAGTTCAGTTTGTTCTTCAATAATGGCGCATCTTTTGAGTTTGAAAACTGGCAGACTCCGGAAGCCGTCGACTGGGGTGCGTGGGAGCAGACCGGCTCCACCCCCGGCAGTGCATCTTTCAGCAAGGAGTTTAAGGTTACAAATTATGCCGGAACGGAGTTTCAAGTTCTCGGCGAACGTACCATAAATCTTCTCGGCAGACTGGCGGCGGAAGAATTATTGAAAGTCTGTTTTGGAAAAAGCATCAAGCTCGCGGCATATGAAACCGTGAACAGTATTACTAATAAAGGCAATACAGCGTGGACCAAAGAAAGCGGGCTGCTTTCAATATGGATTTTAAGTATGCTGAAACCGTCTCCCGGCACCGTGATAGTCGTTCCGTTCAATTCCGGAGCGAAGACTTCTCCTGAAATAAATTCCGGGTATTTCGGCGACATTCCCGCTGACCGGTTTGCTATTTCCGGAGCGACGGGGTTTCTGAATGCGGACGGGAAATTCCGCTCCAAGATCGGCCTGCTGCCGGAGCGTTCAAAGGGGATTGCCGGCAGTTATGCGTCCGACAGCAAAGCGCTGACCATTGTCACCTGCTCGCAGCAGCCAGGAGTCACAGACTATGTCAATTCAATGTGGGTGCCTTTCCAGCAGGAACCGTTTCGCGGCGATGTGATCAATGCCTATAATGACGGGCCGCTGACACCGGACGGCGCTCAGCTCGGGCCTTTTTACGAACTGGAATCATCATCCCCGGCAGCCGCGGCTGTGCCGGGAAAAGGAATCACCCATATTCACCGGACATTCCACTTCGAGGGAAGCGAAGCGGATCTTGACCAGCTGGCGGTAAAACTGCTCGGCGTCAGCTTGAAGCAGATATGCACTGTCTTCTAATCCGGGCAAAAAAACTCCCGCAAATGCGGGAGTTTTTAAAATAAATACTGAGCCTGAGATTAGATCTTGGCGGCAGTCCAGTCAGCCTTGCTGACAAATGCAGTCAGGTTGCGACCATCTTTGGTCTGGGCTTTGAAGGCATATCTTTCATTGCCTTTTGCGCCGTAGGTGACTTTCTTGGTTACATCCGCTTGTACTTTCTTCTTCGCCTTCACGTCGTAGAATGAATGCTTCATTTTACCATTCCCCTTTTGAGGTTATTGTTTTTGCTTGCCCAACCTTGAAGCAGGCTTGAGGCAGGCGAACTGAAATAACAATAACCGTAAAATTGTTTAATGCAAACACAAAAATCAAAATGATTTAAACAACTATTGATTTTTTACTGAAAATAATGCTTTTTCAGGCGTTTTTGAGCAGATGAACGTTGCGCGGCAGCTTGTCCGTCATTGCAATATTATGTTCAAGATAAAATAAAAATACGAAAAAAATCTCCGCAGCACTTGCAAAAAATATTCTTTGACATTATAATTTATGGTATAATTTATTCTTAGAGAAAATTAATGGAGGACTCAGATGTCTAGTTATGATGAAAAAATCGATGCTGTTGCAGCCAAACTAAGCTGTTTGAAAGTCGTGCCGGTGCTGGCAATAGAAAAAGTTGAAGACGGCCTGAAGATGTGTGAACTGCTTGACCGCTGCGGACTGAAGATCGCGGAAATTACATTCCGGACCGCCGCCGCGGAGGAGATCATCCGTCAAGCCTCGAAAAAATTTCCGGATCTGGTTATCGGAGCAGGAACCGTACTGAATATCAATGATCTGCACCGGGCATTCAACGCCGGAGCGTCTTTTGCCGTTGCCCCCGGGTTCAATCCGACTATAGTTAAAGAAGCTGTTAAGAATGAATATCCTTTTTTCCCCGGAGTCTCCTGTCCTACACATATTGAGCAGGCTTATGAACTGGGAGTAAAAGTCATGAAATTCTTTCCGGCTAGAGCTGCGGGCGGAGTAAAAATGCTGAAAGCGATCATTCCGCCTTACCGGCATCTTGGCATCAAGTTAATTCCAACGGGTGGTATCACCAGCGACAATATAAAGAACTATCTGGAGCTTCCGGAAGTTATTGCCGCAGGCGGCACCTGGCTGGGAACATCTGCCGATATCAAGGCCGGAGACTGGGTCAAAATTGAACAACTGGTCCGCGACGCGATAAAACTGCTCGCCTGAACCAAACCAACGGAGGTTACATAAAATGAAAAAAGTTGCAATGATTACCGGCGGGGCACGCGGTATCGGCTATGGCATTGCCTGCAAACTGGCGGCGGAACACTGCGATCTTGTCATCTGTGATATTCAGAATGAAAGCGATTATCAGGCAAATATGGACAACCTGAGAACGCTTGGTGCGGAAGTGCTGTACTGCCGCTGCGACATTACGGATGCGGCAGCCAGAAAGAATATGCTGGAAGCGGTAAAATCGCGGTTCGGCAGACTCAATGTGCTGGTCAACAATGCCGGAGTCGCTCCCGCGGTAAGGGCGGATATTCTGGAAGCCACTGAAGAGAGTTATGAAAGAGTGATGCGCATAAATCTCCAGGGGCCGTATTTTCTAACCCAGTTGATCGCAGGTTACATGGTTGAACAAAAAAAATCTGCTCCGGAAGCCGAATGCTGCATTATAAATATGTCTTCGGTTTCGGCGACAGTGGCATCTCCGTCACGCGGCGAGTACTGCATTTCCAAGGCCGGCATCAGCATGGCTACCAGATTGTGGGCGGCCAGGCTCGGCGAATTTAATATCCCGGTTTACGAAATACGGCCTGGGATCATCAAAACCGACATGACTGCAGCGGTTACGGAAAAATATGACAAGCTGATCGCCGAAGGACTCTGCCTGCAAAGCCGCTGGGGTTATCCGGAAGATATCGGAAGGGCCGTGGCGATGATGGTGCGGGGAGATATTGCGTATTCCACCGGACAGGTAATCAATGTTGACGGCGGCATGACTGTTGACGTATTGTAAAATAATATCAGGGGCGGAAAACATGGCGGAAAAATTGAGAATTCAAGGGCAGGACGTTCCAGTAATTAAAGTTCACACGCTGGTCATCGGCAGCGGTGCCGCCGGGCTTAATGCGGCGGTACAGCTGGATGCCCGCGGGGTAAAAGATCTGCTCATCATCACCGAAGGGCTTGGCATGGGCACATCCATTAATACCGGCAGTGACAAGCAGACTTATTATAAGCTCGGTCTTTACGGTACAGAACCCGACTCTCCGGTAGAGCTGGCAAAGTCGTTTTTCGGCGGCGGTTCCATGCACGGCGATCTCGCGCTGGTGGAAGCCAGTCTTTCCGCGCGGGCATTTCTCAATCTGGTCAATCTCGGCGTTAAATTTCCGCAGGACTCTTTCGGCCAGTTTGTCGGGTATAAAACCGACCATGATCCGCGGCAGCGCGCCACCTCTTTCGGCCCATATACTTCCCGCGAAATGTGCCGGATGCTGATTGATGAAATCCGCCGCAGAAACATCCCCGTCCGGGAAAACCGGGTCACGGTTACGCTTCTGACTACCGGCGTGGGCGACTCAAAACGCGCCGCCGGAGCAATCGCCGTTCATACGGAAAACGGCAGAAATACATTCGAGGCATATGCGGCTGAGAATGTTATTTTCGCGGTCGGAGGCCCCGGCGGACTGTACAAAACCAGCGTTTATCCGAACGTCCATACCGGCGCGATCGGTCTGGCTCTGCAAGCCGGAGTTAAGGCGCAGAGCCTGCCGGAGTCGCAGTATGGAACTGCATCAATCAAGTTCCGCTGGAATGTCTCCGGCACCTATATGCAGGTGCTGCCGCGCATGATATCCACCGCAGCCGACGGCGTCAGCGATGAATATGAATTTCTGCGGCCGTATTTTGCGACTGAAGGGCAGATGAACACCGCGGTTTTCCTTAAAGGCTACCAGTGGCCGTTCGATCCGCGCAAAGTCGCCGGCGGTTCTTCGATTGTGGATATTCTGGTTTACATCGAGACTGCGCTTAAAGGGCGGAGAGTGTTTATGGACTTCCGCCGCAACAGTTCAGATTTGAATTTCGATGAACTTGGACCTGAAGCGTTTGAATATCTGAAAAAGTCCAATGCGCTGTTCGGCCTGCCGGTCGAGCGCCTCCGTAAAATGAATCCGGACGCGATAAAGCTTTATGAAGAACACGGCATTAATCTGATTGCCGAACCACTTGAAATTGCGGTCTGCGCCCAGCATAACAATGGCGGACTTGCCGGTAATCACTGGTGGGAATCGCTGAACGTCAAACACCTTTTCCCGGTCGGCGAAGTCAATGGCTCGCACGGCGTTTACCGTCCAGGCGGTTCGGCGCTGAATTCCGGCCAGGTGGCCGGTTTCCGCGCGGCTGATTACATCTCCGGACGTTATATGGATTTCACCCTTGACGATGCCGCATTTTATCAGGCGGCGGAAGCCGGACTGGCGGACTGCGCCGCCTGGCTTGGAAAATGTTCCGGTTCCAAAAATAACTGGCAGGCGGTTAGAGATGAGTTTCAGATACGAATGACCAAAGCCGGATCACATATCCGCTCCGAAGCCGCGCTTGAATCCGCGCTGTCCGGGGCCCGCGAACAGTACCGCCAGATCAGCGGAGATGGAATTGCGTTCAGTTCAGCGGAAGAAATGATTGAGGCGATGCGCAATCTGCAATTATGCTTTGCGCATGTCGTTTATCTTGAGGCGTTGCTCGCCCAGGTCAAAAGCGGAGTCGGATCACGCGGCTCGGCTCTGGTCATGGATAAGAACGGTACCCCGGCGCATCCGATGCTCGGCAATGAATGGCGCTTCGCCCCGGAGGATGAATCTTTCCGCGACAAGGTGCTCGAAACTGTTGTCGCCGGAGACGGGTCTGTTCAACACGAATGGGTGCCGCGCCGGTCAATGCCTGAATGCAGCGCCTGGTTTGAAAACGCCTGGGCGGACTATCGCGAAGGCCGAATCTTTGACTCTGCAAACAAGGGATTATAAATTTATGAGCAACAAAATGTATGATTTTTCAATCCTCCGGGAACTCCGTAAAAGAGAAAACTTGAATATTGCGGATCTTTCCGAAAAAAGCGGAGTTTCAGCATCGGTTATTTCGAAACTGGAGCGCAATCAGTGTATTGCCGAACTGGAGACGATTTTCCGCCTGGCGAAAGTTTTCGGCATCACCGCCTCCGATCTGATTGCACTGGCGGAAAACCGGACTGCTCACCAGTGCGCGGCGACAAAGCATGTGTCGGATGGATTCGTCTTTTCCGAGATTGCTTATAAGAACCTGAAATGTCTTCATGGAAAAGCTCCAGCCGGGTCCAAAGTTTCACGGCCGCACCTGCATCGCGATGATTACGAATTGTGCTGGGTGCTTTCCGGGAAGCTGAAATTCTATCTGCCGAACGAAAAATACGAGTTATCCGCCGGCGATTCGATTCAGTTTGACGCTCTGCTGGCCCACACTTATGAAGCTGTGGAGAAATGCGAGATAATCATTATCCACCTGCGCAAAGACAACCGCTTCTAGGAGAAATCAACTATGAGCAGCGAATATCGTAAAATGTCATCCGTTAAAACCGCAGCGGACTTCGCGGCGCATATCAATAGCCTGGGCATTAATCTGGGCTTTGCGGAAAAAACCCGTTCAGGAGAAGATTCTCCGCTGGGCCGCCCGCTCAGATATAAAGGGCGCACTATCGGCAACCGCTGGTGCATTCTGCCGATGGAGGGCTGGGACTGCTTCAGCAGCGGAGCTCCGAGTGAATTGACCGAACGGCGCTGGATACGGTTTGGACAAAGCGGCGCCAAGCTGCTCTACGGCTGTGAAGCCGCCGCCGTGATGCCTTCCGGCCGCAGCAACACCCGGCAGATGATGATTAACGATGATACGGTTGACAGCATCGGCGCGTTACGCAGTAAAATGGCTGATGCCCATAAAGCAAAATTCGGCACTGCCGATGATCTTTATATTGGACTGCAAATCACCCATTCCGGCAGATTTGCCCATCCGTCGGACGATAAAAAACTGGAATCGCGGACTGCTTATTCGCATCCGCTGCTGGATAAAAAATTCCATAATGATGCTTCGTGCGTGGTAAGCGATACTGAAATCGAAGATATAATCGCGCATTTTATTAAAGCGGCGAAACTGGCTCATAAAGCCGGGTTCGATTTTGTCGACGTAAAACACGCGCACGGCTACCTTGGGCATGAATTCCTCAGCGCGTTCGACCGTCCGGGCAGATACGGCGGGAGTTTTGAGAACCGCACCCGCTTTTTCCGGGAAATCGTCGAATGCATCAGAAACGAAGTTCCGGAACTGGATATTTCAGTGAGATTGAGCCTATTTGACTGGTTTCCTTTTGAAAAGGGTGAAGGTAATACCGGATGCCCGATGCAATGGAGCGGCCCGTATAAATACGCGTTCGGCGGCGATGGCACCGGACTGGGGTGTGATTTGACCGAAACGGTCGCATTTATCAAGCTGGCTGAATCGCTGGGAATTAAAATGATCTGCACCACGGTCGGCAGCCCCTACTATAATCCGCATATTCAGCGTCCGGCATACTACCCTGTCAGCGACGGCTATCTGCCGCCGGAAGATCCGTTGACCGGGGTGGCCAGGCAGATCAACTGTGTCGCCGAAATCAAGAAACAATGTCCGGGCATCGTCTTTATCGGATCCGGTTATACCTATCTCCAGGAATGGCTGCCGAATGTGGGCGAGTTTGTCGTGGAAAACGGTATGGCGGATTTTATCGGTATCGGCCGCATGGTGCTGTCATATCCCGAAATTTGCGCGGATTCGCTGGCCGGGAAAGAGCTTGACCGCAGACATATCTGCCGCACGTTCGGCGACTGCACCACCGCGCCCCGCAACGGTTTGATTTCCGGCTGCTATCCGCTTGATGAATTCTACAAGAAAATGACTGAAGCCTTGAAGATGCAGGATATCAAGCAGGCGATGAAAAAGCAGGCTTAAGATTTATACTCTGCACGGCTGAAAATTCAACTATAGATGAATTTTCAACCGCGCAGAGTATAGCTATTTCAGCGAAAGATCGCCGGAGATTTTCATACCTGAAACATCATGCACGACTTTCAGGTTTTTGCCGGGAAACTGTTCAGGCAGACGCCTGTTCAGAATATCTTCGGCAATCGCGCTGCCCTCGCATCTGGTGTTCTCCGGGACCTCATCAAAGGTCACCCAGCGGACTTCCACGATATAGCCCTCGCCGTATTGTGAACCGAACCCGGCGGTATATGCGGCCTGAACCTCAAAAAGACCGGCATATTGCGGGTTTGCGGTACCCCCCGGCGCCGGCCTGACCGGTTTGCGATGAAAAAGAGCGCCGAACTTTGCTTCAAGCGCGGCGTCTATCTCATCGAGAATCACTTTCAGTTTTTTTTCCCAGAGCTCAAGTTCTGTCGGCATATGTTCTGTCCCGGAATTGTATATAGTATAACATTACAATCTTCCGGTGGAATTTCCACTTCTCCGGCGGCGGATAGCTTTATTTTTTTCGCTCCGCCGCATATGCGGATACTTTTTTATGAACTGCCAGCGTTCTTTCCGCCAGGTCTTTCATGGTGCAGGTCTGGAAGCCGAAAACCAGGGGTTTGATTGTGTCATTCAGCGGAGCTGACAGCCTGCCGCCGAAGTTCTTGCGCCCGGCCGCCGCGCCGACGATTGAACCGGTGGTCGCGCCGTTACAGTCAGTATCCAGCGCACCCATGACTGAAACGCAGATGCTGCGGTCAGGAGCCATTTTCCCGTAGAACAGCGACATCACGACAATCAACGCATTGTTGACCGTGTGCACCGAGCTCATGGCGGCATATTTCATTTCCATCTTTTCCATGAACTGCTCGAACGTTTTGCATTTGGGTATCCAGGTCAGCGCTTCGCGCACCGCTTCAGCCAGTTTGCAGTTACGCGGGATTTCCGACAGTCCGATTTCAACCAGTTTTTTCGGGTCGCTTTCAACGAATGCGGCGGCAATCATGGCGGCGACAAACATTTCGCCGTAAATGCCGTTGGCGGTGTGGGTCCAGGAGGCGTCGCGCCAGGCGAACTCCGCCGCCAGTTCCGGATTGCCGGCGCAGGCGTACGCCCAGCCGTCGGCGCGGATTTGAGCACCGATCCATTCCCGGAATGGATTATTGTGTCTGCGGGTAAAAGCCGGAGTAGCCGGTACCGGGTTCATGCCATGCCGGGGATTAATCATATTATAATTCAGGATCGCCTGGGTTTCCGCCGTGCAAATTGCATTATACGGCAGCGAACTGTTCCAGCAGTTGGCGACGTCGAACCACTTAAAATCCGGGCCTTTGGACTCCAGCACTTTCAAGCCGATAAGGGAATAATGAATGTCATCGTCCGGCTCCATATAAGCGATATTCTCGCGCATGGATTGTTCACAGCCGATTTTTAAACCGTCTCCGGCGTCCGCTCCGCTGAAGTAATAATCCAGTTCCCAATGGCCGCGGTTCTGCAAATACTTTTTAATCGTCAATCTTCCATTCAAGCCGTTTGCTCCGCTCATCCCCATGCCTTCGACCGGCTTGCCGAGGGCGCAGCCGGCGGCACGCCCGGTCCAGGCACCGTGAAAACAGTCAAGCAGCGCCTTGTCGTTCAATTTTAATTTCAATTGTCTGGGGCCGTCTGGACGCTCTTTTTTTATGGTCTCAAGATCGTTCGGCTGAACGTAATTGTAGTTCTGAGAGCGTGGCAGATCTTCCAGTTTCTCGTGGATCTTTAATAATTTCTGCTCGTTGTACGCGTCATATACCGGATGCAGAGCGGCAATCTCCTCTCTGATTGATTCCGGCACAATGTAC
>CAIMFA010000087.1 GCA_903840185.1 uncultured Lentisphaeria bacterium
CCGGCGGCCCGCCGGACGTGATCCAACGGCGAGGCGTTGGTCGCCAAAGGCGAAATGCATAAAGACGGTCCGCCGGGACGGCCGACCCTACCCAGAAATCCATAAAGCCGGTCCGACGACCGGCGCTCCCAGGGGGAAACCGGTTGTGACGGAGCACAACCCTCCATTAATACCTGTTTCCAGTTCCTGCCTTCCGGCTGTTCCACTTGGACATTGGATATTCCGTGTTGGATATTGGATATTGAATTTGGTTGCGGCTATGCCGCGCTAAGTCTTCCGGGTTTAAATGCTGTCTAAAATTACCGCCATACCCAGCAGCGCTTCTTTGACACGATAATATTCGGACGGTTTATTGCGACAGTGCCAGACTTCGGAAAAATCTTTTTCAAAGAATCTTATTTCATCGGCGGTTTTACGGGCAGCGGTTTTGTCCTTGCGGCACGCGTTCAGCGCTATGCGGTGTATCAGCAGTTCGCCTCTGGCGCCGGTAATCAGTTCCCGGACATTCAATGACGCGGTTTTCGCGGCGTGCAATTTCAATGTCAGCGCCGGTACAAGTTTCTCCAGTTTTTTGATGCTGGCGGATAATTTGCCGCAGTCAACCGGATTCGATAGTTTGCTGATTGCCTCAGTTTCAGATTCGCCGCGCCGAACGGATTCATACCAGCGGACAACATGCCCCCAGTCAACCGACCGCGCCGCCGAAACCGCTCTGGCGATATCAACCGCTTCCGATGAATTGATTCCCAGTTCCTGCAAACTGAATGCTTTGTCAAAAGCGGCAGTATCTTTCGCCGCATCAACATTCCAGGAGACAGCCGCGCCGTAACTCATCCCGTGCATGGAATTGAAAAACAAATTGACATGACCGTAATCGCCCCAGTCGGTATTGAGAAAACCAGTTGCGCCGTTCTTTCTGCCCGCCGCCGCGTAATTCCAGATGTTCTGACACGCATTATTGATATTGTTGAAGAAAGTATTCCAGCCGTGAACCCCGGGACACACATAAAACGGGATTTTATTCTCAGCGAAAGGTTCGCATGGACGGTATTTGCATTCCGTTGAATAATCCCAGTTCAGCGCGATAGTGCCTTTCGGGAATTCTGAAATCAGACCGGGTTCATGCAGTACGACATCACCCCACAGCATCGGAATCTTGTGCTGCTTCTTGACGGCACCGACAATCTTTTCCAGGAAATTCAGATAGAGACGTCCCTTGCCGTGCTTTTTAGCTTTCGCGGCGTTTTTGCCGGTTCCCAGATCAAATGTTTCATCGCAGCAGATATTGAAATACCTGGAACTGAACAGCGGAGAAAATTTCGCGATCATCGCCTCAACAATATTGAACGAATCGGCGTCGGAACAGTTCAGTGTGTAATGCGCCATGCGGTCGTGGAAATAAAACGGCAGTTCGGAAGCCTTGATATCCAGTTCGTTCAAATGCTCCAGGCGTTTACTGCGGAGCAGATGGTAGCAGTGACCGAACGTGCTTAAAGACGGTACCAGATCAATATGGCGTTTTTTACAATAATCGTCCAGACGCAGAATCTCTTCGGCGGTCAGCGGATCACTGCCGGCCCAGACGTCGGACAGTTCAGCGAAGGCGAAAGTATGTTCAACGTAAAGTTCGAGATGGTTCAGTTTATAGTATGCCATCTTGTCCGCCAGTTCGAACAGCGTTTCAAGTTTCGGCACCTTGCCGCGGGTGGTGTCATGATAGAACCCGCGGACTGGAAAATCCGGGGCGTCGGAGATCGTGCAGCAGGGCAGTTCCGCCCCGTACTCCGCCACCATCTGCCGCAGCGTCTGGATGCCGTAAAACAAACCGGGCAAACCATCTCCGTTGATTGTTACGCCGGATTTTTCTATCGTCATTTTATAGCCCTGCCCGTCTTCAGTACCGGAGACCGTCAGGAAGACCGCATTCTCTCCGGTTTTAACTGAACGCGTGAGCACCGGGCGGCGGCAGACGGTTTGAGCGACAGTATCGGTCAGCAGCAGCGGCCCCTCCAGCGGAATCAGCGGCTTGCTCTGATCAAGAATAATCGCTGTTCCTTCATCCAGCACGCAAGTCCCGGCTTTTGTCTTTATTTTTCCCGGCATCGGTATAATATTCATTTTTCAACATCTCCGTATTATGGTAATTTCAAGTATGATATATATATTAATACATACTCTATAAGGTTGAAATTTAACATAGATGAATAGGATTGTGGACTGGATTTTTTCGATCCGACTGACTGGCGATATAAATATCGCCGGAAGAAGGAACGGAAAAATACAACCGCAAGACACTCATAGCAAAGCGGTTGCGATCTTTCGAGTTTGGCTTCTCACTCTTCGAGGCCTTCGATACCCCGGTATCGGCAGCCTCTCAGAATGCGAACCAATTCTCAAAATCTTCGCAATCTATTTTAAATTTTCAACCTTATAGAGTATACCCAGATACTAATAAAACAAATGGATATTTCAATCATAATGAATGACAAATTCAACACTTCGGAAATTAATGATGAACCGATTCCCAGGAACATCCGCGAACAGATGTGCCGGTCAGGCCTCTGGATATGTTCATTCTATTCGAAAGTAAAAAGCGCCATCAAAGACGCGCCGACACCGCGAAAATTCAATTTTTACGTGCTGACCCATCTGATCGGCGGCAAAGGTTTTTACTGGACCCCGGAACATGAAAAGCCGGAGATTATTTCGCCGGGAACCGGCATTATCGCGACGCCGGGAAAAATCAACAGCTATTCCGGATATAAAGATTATTTCTATGAAGATTCGATTGCGTTCATGGGGCCTTCAGCCGACGCGCTGTATAATGCGGGCGTGCTGCGGGACGGACTGATACAGATCGGGACCGCCCGCCGGCTGCTCCCGATCATCGAAAAACTTAACGGAGCCACTCTGGCGTCGCAGCTCGAAGCCAATTCACTTCTGCTGAACCTGATTTTCGAGCTGTATCATGAAAACCGCCAGCAGGAGCAGACACCCGCCGCCGGAGCCCGCATTCAGTTACTGATCAAGGAATTGAAACATGATCTCAGCAAATGGTGGACTGTCAGCGAAATGGCCGCCTACTGCAATATCAGCGAAAACCAGCTACGCCGGATATTTCACGATACCACCGGCATGTCTCCGAAAAATTATATTGAAACGGTAAAAATGCGGCGCGGCGTCGAGTTATTATGCGGTTCAAAATGCAGGATATCCGAAGTCGCCGCCAATCTGGGATATGTTGATCAATACCACTTCATCCGCCGCTTCAAAAAAGTAATCGGCATCCCCCCCGCCAGATACCGCCGCGAATTCTCCGCAATGCCGTAAACCTGTAATGGAAAATGGAAAACAGAGGGATGATTTAACGCAAAGGCGCGAAGGCGCAAATGATTGTTAGTGGAAAACGGGGATATTTACCACAGAGGACACGGAGGGCACAGAGGAATACATTTTCACCATGAAGAACATGAAGTTGGGAGCCAGGGAATATATGTTTACCACAGAGTTCACAGAGGACACTGAGAGAAAAACCCCGGGAGCGCCGGTCGCCTGACCGGCTTTATTTAAAATAGTAC
>CAIMFA010000088.1 GCA_903840185.1 uncultured Lentisphaeria bacterium
CGCAGAATAAAATACGCCAAAAATATCGGCTTTTTAGCTCTTTTTTAATCTTTTTACGTAATCTGCTTCTTAGCTCTACAGATTTACGGCTAAAATAAAAACCTAAACTCAATAAATCATCATTTCGCAGAACTCACCTGACTCCTGGATTTTTCACTTCCAGCAATTATAAATTTGCGGGATTAGATATTTTAACACGGAGGCGGTCGGCACCGCGAATATCATGCCTGTCAATCCGAAGAAAAGGCCGCCGAGAAGCACGACAATAATTGTTTCAAGCGTGGTAAGCCCCAGCGCCCCGCCGATGACGGTGGGATAGATGAATAACTGATCAAGAATTCCGGTGATCGCGACATAGGTCAGGACAACAGCCACCAGCAGCAGCATACTGGTATGAGTCCCCGCCGCCAGACAGACGATAAGCGTCAATAAAGCGCTGGTGCAGGGCCCGATATAAGGCAGAAGCACCGTACAGCCGGCAATTATGCCCAGTATCAGCGCATAGGGTACGCCAAGAATAAAAAACATGATGGTGTAAAGCGTACTTTCGATAAGAATGATGGTCAGGTAGCCGCGCACCCATATTTTCAGTTTAAGAATGATATTATACAGAATGTCCCTGGCCCGCGCCAGCGTTTCCTCGCTGGCCCCGGGCAGCCATTTGCTGTTGTATATGCCCCGTATCAAATATTCGCTTTTTTTATCGCCGCCACATTGCTGCTCGGAACAGTAATCCGCCATCGTCTTCAGAATCAGCGAGAAGAAAAAGAGAGTAAGCAGTACGTCAAGCAGCACCGAAAATATTCTTTTTACAAAACCGGCGGTAAAGGCGAACATGCCGCCCGATTTCTGCAGGACCATTGCAACAATTTCTTTCTGGTTGCCGGCATCGGCGAGCAACTTAGTCACCTCGGCCACCGCGACTTTTACAAACGGCAGCTTCTCCAGTTCCGGCTTCAGTGATTCCAGTTTCTCAATATATTTTTTAACTACCGGCATAAGCTGTTTGTGTCCGTCGGAAGCAGCCTTGACGTCGGGTGTCGTTTGAGTTTGTCCTTCAGTTCCGGCTGCCGCGGTTTTGACCGGCTGCTGATCAACCCATTCCTGGATCGAGGCGCTCAATCCGGCGACATAAGATACTGACAGCGAGACAAAACCGATCGCAAGCATAAAACATATCAGAACAAATGTGCTGATTGTAGCTGTTGTGGCTTTGCCGACCAGCGCCTTGCGCTCTTTCTTCTCTTTTTCCGCAGGGCTTAATTCCACTGGCTCCCGGTTGCTGCGGAATTTAGCGGCAATGGTCTTTAATGGAGAAACAATGCTGGTGCCAAACTTGAACAGTTTTATAAAAAAAGTATTTGAAGTGAATTGTTTTTCGTACCATTTCTCCAGCGGCAGGAAGATATAGGCCAGAATCAGTCCGAAAATTACCGATTTCAAAAACGTCGCGGTCAGAATAAAAATAGTGATCACGATCAGAGCGACGATTATTCCGGCGCCGGATTTCAATATCCGCCTGCGGCTTTCATTATCCTTGGCCACATCGTCTTCCAGCTGCTTGAGCGCCGCTTCACTGATATCAAGATTGGCGGCGATCTGAGCAATCAGTTTCCGCTGCGATTCGAGATAATCATTATCCACCCAGCTCAATTTAAGCAGCGCGGTAACGATCTTCAATTTTTCAGGGTCAGGCAGATGCCTGATCACGGCGCTTTCCTTGAAAATATCAACTTCTTTGAAATTCTTGAGGGAATGAACAAAATACTCCACCATTTCAGGAGAATGCGTCCTGGCAAGGATATTCCTGAACTCCTCTATCTCCTTCTCCTCCAATTTTCCGTCCGCCCAGAGCACCGCGCCCATAAGGGCGGCAATCGCCGTGGACGTTTCCGGCGGCTCATCGCCGGAGCGGGGCAGGAAACTGGAAATCATGGAATAAGCTTTGCCGGCAGGTTTCTCGACAACGCCTTTGAGCCATTGCGCTTTTGATATCCAGTCATTCCCGTTCATTTTCAACCCCATAATTTATAAGATCAGTTGACGGTTACGCGCCGGCTGCCCTTTACTACTTCGCCGCAAACCGCGGCATTGAATCCGGCCGCCTTGCAGATCTTCAGTGCTTTGGCAGCTTCTTTTGAAGGAACAAACCAGATCATGCCGAAACCCATGTTGAATACACGGTATGCTTCCTCATGACTGACATTGCCCTTTTCAACAAGCAGTTTAAAAATCGGCGGCATCGGCAGCGCGCTGCTGTCAAAAACCACATCAACGTTTGCAGGCAGGACACGCGGCACATTGTCATACAATCCGCCACCGGTGATATGGGCAATACCGTCCAGGTTCAAACCTTTGTCCATTGCCTGTTTAATCGCCGACCAGTAGCAGGTATGCGGCTTGAGCAGCGCATGGCCGATTGACTCGTTCAAACCTTTCGGCTTGCTGTTAACCGTATATTTATTCTGTTCAAAGAGTATTTTTCTCGCCAGGCTGTAACCGTTGGTGTGGAGACCGTTGGAAGCCAGCCCGATTGCCAGATGTCCGGGTTTGATATTTTCGCCCGTGATCAGCTTATCTTTTTCCACCACGCCGGTAATTACGCCGACCAGGTCGAATTCGTTGCCGTACATCCCCGGCATTTCCGCGGTTTCACCGCCGAGAACGGCACAGCCGGCGGCTTTGCAGGCATCAGCAATCCCGAACAGCACATTTTCATAAAGCGGGCTGCGCAGTTTGCCGATACCGATGTAA
Organism: uncultured Lentisphaeria bacterium; assembly: GCA_903840185.1. Taxonomy (GTDB): domain Bacteria; phylum Verrucomicrobiota; class Lentisphaeria; order Victivallales; family Victivallaceae; genus CAIPAT01. Next base: position 2,755 of record CAIMFA010000088.1, read on the forward strand.
TCCATAAAATAGACCGGCTCCGCGCCCTGCACCGAGATGTCATTGATACAGTGATTGACAATATCAAAACCGATAGTGTCATATTTATTCATCATTGCGGCAACCATCAGTTTGGTGCCTACGCCGTCAATACTGGACACCAGTACCGGCTGCTTGTACTTGCTCAAATCAATCTGGAACAGGCCGCCGAAACCGCCGATCGGAGCCAGCATTTCCGGACGGCGCGTGGCGCCAAGCCGGGCTTTTACTTTTCCCAGAAGATTCGTTGCCAGGTCGATATCCACTCCCGCCGCCTTGTAAAGGTCGCTTTTTACCCCTTTAGTACTCACTGCTTTTTACCTTTATATTACATATTTTATAATGAAATGAACATTTATTATCAGCATGAAAAATCCAAGCCCGCATGTTAATTAATACTCTGCACGGCTGAAAA
>CAIMFA010000089.1 GCA_903840185.1 uncultured Lentisphaeria bacterium
ATCCTTCCAGTTCCTTCGCATCTATTGCACGAAACTGTAACCGCCGGTTTGTAATATCCGGAACCGCCGCATCTTTTGCATTCTTTGTTATAATGCCTTCCGGTACCCTGACAGCCGAGACATGTTTTGGGTTCGAAATGTTTTTGCCCGCTGCCATTGCATGATCCACATGAGAAGGTGTGTTTGCCGGAACCGCTGCAAGGTTTGCAGGTAAGCGTTTTAGAACCTGAGCCGCCGCAGGAGAAGCATGTGCCGTAATCGTTGATGGGGCTGATTATATTCTTGCCGATTGTGCTGAGTTTATGCTGGTCACGCCATGCGCGGTCGCCGTAACTGCTGCCGAAAAGCCGTTTGATAATACCCATTATTTCTTCTCCTCTTTAAATGCGTTATGAATGCTGCTGACAATCACATAATTGCCGATCATAAATGAAACAGCCGCCACTGTAATTCCGATTCCGAATAATATTTTCATTTTTTCGCCAACTATCTTACGCATGATAGTCCCCATTTCGCACCGAAGCGCTTTTAGCATCCAAACAATTTCATCAGGATCATGAACACGATTAACGATCCGACGAAGCTTTGCGACTGCATTCTTGTTTTTATTTTTTTCATCTTACACCTCATTTGTTACAGTCTGTTAAGAATTGAATACGCCATTTTTCCGGAGCAAATTTAACTTTTCATTGATTTTTATCCTGCCGCCTTGGCTGACGCCGCGCTTCCGGCATATATGGTCTAGCTTATTACTGCAATTATCTCCTGTCTGAAACTCCAGATCAAATAAGCGGCCGCGGCGCAGCAGAGGAAGGTGACAATCAGCGACCAGTACGTTGTAATAAAGCAGATCACCACCCAGGTCAGGAGTAACAGCACGGCAATATTGTGCATGTAATTCATGGTATCGTCATTGCCAAACACGTTCCAGCTATTATTGTAATTCCTATTTCTCATTTTCTTTTCTCCTCGTTTTGTTCTGTTATATTATGATAAGCAGCTTTAATCGCCTTTTTCCGGACACTATTTATAAAAGTTGATTATTTTTTACTATTTCCGCCACCGCCAGCCTGAAACCCATGTTTTCCGACAGCATCTGCTACTAATAAAACTGCACAAATTTCTCCACAAGGCGGCGCACTGCGTCACAACCCGCATGACAAAACCGGTTATCTCTTTTTTCAAAGCCCAGCAAATTAGAGCCAGCCAGCCCAGTACGGTTGTCCCCAGTATGCTCCAGACGATAACGGTAAGAATGATTTCCAAATGGGGTATCGGCATAAAGAGGATGGCTGCGATGATTGCGGCGCAGATATAGTCTTTTGCTTTGTTAGCGGTCGCATGGCCCATTCCTGCATTGCCGTATTTTCTGAAGGCGGCATTAATACCATACTGATTGTGTGCGTTCATTTTATTTCTCCTTGTGTAATTTCAGGTTTTGACTTGTCACAGTATTCGCACAGGCGGCCTGTTCTGTGAATCTCTCTGCCGCCATGCTGCTCCATCGGTTGTTCCGGCGGTCTGGACGGCCTGTGCCACCAGTCAACCAGCCAGTCAGCCAGCCAGTTTTGCAGCCAGTTCCCCAGGTACACCAGCGCCAGCGTGCTGATAAAAACAATCAAGTATCTCATTTATTCCTCCTTGCCTAAATTATACAGACCGGCCGGTTGATATTTTAATTTTTCCATTTAAATTACTGGCGCGCTCCTGCTGGAGCTCCGGCACCGTTCCGTCACGCCGGCCAGTGGAAACCGCAGGGGTTTTGATATATTGCCACTGCCGTATTTCATCATGGCTTTCCCTCAGGAATTGCACCAGCCAGTTTAGAATCAGAATAATACTCGCACAGACAGTTATCGTACCTAGAACGCCGGCAACCGCGCCAATTGCTCCGATGATTCCGCCAAAAGCGACTAGCGCTATACCGCCGCAGGCGAAGGCGGCGGCAAAGGCCATGCCAATCAAAATTATTAAGCCGGACGCAATTGATCTTGTAAGCAGCATCATTAATACGCCGATTATAACCGACCATGCCAATATAGTGCCGGCCGTGGCTATAAGAGCTGCACCTTGTAACTGCATTGCGACTCCGGCAGCGATCATTGTAACTCCAAAGTATCCGAACGCAATTCCGGCTGCCATGACGCCCAGGCCGATTGCCAGGCTGTACCACGGGTGCTGATGGATATAGCGCCAGCCCTGGCCGGTCTTAGACAGCGCTGGGCCGGAATATCCGGTGAAGCGGTATTGATTAAGCTGCTTCAGATACTCCAGCGCAGATTTTCTTTGTTGAGCGATTTCCTGAACATTCGAATAGCTGCTGTCGGCGGAAGGATTCGCGGCCGGACTTGTCATGTTCATTGCCGGGCTGTTATCGATTTTATACTCCTGCCGGAAGTCAGGCTTGAAATTCCTGTTCGACTGTATTTTTATCCTGCCGCTGTTTTTAGGTTTATTGCCCGCTGTATTCATTTTTACGCTCCTGCTGTTATCAGATTTTGACTGCATAATTTTGTGTTTCCCAGGTTCTTATTTTCTCTATTAGTATATAAGCTAGCAATTTAGTATTTTTCCGGCGTGTTTATCATTTTCTTTTATCTCTTTGTCTTAAATACTTTGGCGCTTGGG
>CAIMFA010000090.1 GCA_903840185.1 uncultured Lentisphaeria bacterium
CCGGAAAAGCGATTGCGGGTTGGACGTTACCGGGTGATTTTTAACCACGAGGTTGAAATAAAAATCATTCGCATAGAAGAAGTAAAGAAACGCGATGACCGCACTTATAAACATTAAGGAGAATATAAAACATGAATGCCCAGTACATTTACCATGACCGGAAAATTGAATATGTGGTGATTCCGTACCGCGATTACCTGAGTCTGACCAAACAGCCGGCGCCGGCCGGAAACGCGGATGAAGATGATAATGCCTTGATTCCGCATGAAGTAATCGAACTGCGATTTCTCAAGGGAATGTCTAAACTGGCCGCCTGGCGCAAGTATCTGAAGATATCGCAGAAAGATATGGCCAGTCGCGCCGGGATGACGCAGGGGGCGCTTTCCCAGATTGAGAAAAGCGGTTCCAATCATCGCGCCACTCTGGAAAAACTTGCCGCCGCCATGAATATCAGCGTCGCTCAACTTGCTGATTGAAAAGAATATTTCTTTATCGGGGTCTGACCTTTGTTATCGGGGGCAGATCCCATTTTTTTTTTGTTTTTGTGCTTAATTTTCCGTGAGGTGTTATTGGAGAGCCGCGGACGGGGTGGACGGGCGTGATCCAACGGTCCCGCAGGCGCGGGATTGGTCGCCAAGGGCGAAATGTATAAAGCCGGTCCGACGACCGGCGCTCCCAGGTTAATCCGGTCTGCCGGTACGGCTGACCTTAACCATGAAGCCGGTATGATGTCACCAATCCTGCGCCGATACCGGGATATGAAAGTTATACAGCAGAACGAAAGCGGCGCAGGGGCGCCGCACTCCAAAGATTGCCCTGCAATCATAGGGAAATCCAGGGCACGGCGGACGCAGACGACGCGGACGCCGCTTTTAAATCCGGTATGATGTCACCAATCCTGCGCCGATACCGGGATATGAATGAAAGTTATTCACATTCTTTTGTTATTTGGCTTATCGCGTAAAGCGGTAAATTGGTCAACCATGATTCTTTGCGATAATCAGACATTGAAACGCGGATTGCGACTTTGGGTGAAAATCTGGCGCAATATGCCTTCAAGCTTTTGGCCTGGAGGTTTTCTTCGGCTTTCACTTCAACCGGGATTACATTCATTCCGTTTTGAAATACAAAGTCGATCTCAGCGCTGCCCAGTTCCGCTGACCAGTAAAACGGGTGTATTCCTGATTCGGCACGGAGTTGCTGCTGTACATACTGCTCGGTAAGCGAACCTTTGAATTCTGTAAAAATGCGGTTCCCCTCCAGCAGTGATCTAATATCAAGACCGCTTTTAGCCGCCAGCAAGCCGACATCCAGCATAAAAAGCTTAAACGCATTGTCGCGGTATGCGTTTAGTGGCATTGCCGGCTTAGCAAGCCGATTTACCTGATAAACGAGACCGCAATCAATAAGCCATTGCAGGGCGAGTTCAAAATCCCTGGCTCTGGAGCCTTCCCGTATCATTCCATAGATGAATTTACGGTTTTCTTTTGCCAGTTGGGCCGGAATTGAATTCCAGAGCATGCGAATGCGCGGAACTGTCTCCGGCGGCGCGTGTTTTGAGAAATCTTGTTCGTAGGCCTCCAGCAGCCTGTTTTGAATTTCACGGACCTTTGAATAGTCATGCTCTTCAATAAAAGATTGAACCGCTTCAGGCATTCCGCCGATAAAGTAATAATTGCGCAAAAGCTCAATGTATTTGCTTTTGAATGGAGCTATCAAACTCCAATCCTGTTTTTTCAGCAATTCCGATAATGACTTATTGCCGGTGGCATCAAGAAATTCAGTAAAGCTCATTGGATACAAATCCAGGAACGCAACTTTACCCACCGGAAAGCTGCTGCCGTGATGCATTGCGACCCCAAGAAGCGAACCTGCCGCGACAATAGCATATTCAGGAGCATTTTCGCAAAAATATTTTAGTGAGGTAAGAGCTCGTGGAACTTCCTGGACTTCGTCAAAGAGAATGAGCGTATTCCCCTGCTCAATATGACAGCCGCATTCAATCTGCAGCGCGGCGATTAATCGCGGAATGTCAAAATCGCCTTCAAACAGCAGTCTCATTCTTTCATTATTGTCGAAATTGATATAAGCTGTATTTTTGAAGGCAAGTTTTCCGAATTCTTTCATTAACCATGTTTTACCAACCTGCCTGGCTCCGCGGATAATCAGCGGTTTACGGCGCGGATCGTTTTGCCAGCGTTCAAGTTCATGCATCGCATATCGTTTCATGTAAGGCCTCCTGTTCAAATGATTGGTTTACGCAGTTAATATAGACTGCAATTACATTTATACAATTGACTTTATGCTTGATATGCCATTTTATTGATTGACTTTATGGGGCTGCTCTGGGTCTGGCACCATCTTTTTTATATTTTTGTGCTTAATCTTATTTTTGTTTCCCGCAACCCGCCGCCGGCGGCCCGCCGGGCGTGATACAACGGTCCCGCAGGCGCGGGATTGGTCGCCAAGGGCGAAATGAATAAAGCCGGTCCGACGACCGGCGCTCCCAGGTTTTACTTCATTACCTTCATGCTCTTCATGGTGAGACTGTATTTGCCTTTTTTCGTGTTCTCATCCGTCAATTAAAAGTTCCGGAGGAGGGATGCAAGGGGGAACCTGACTTCCGAGCAATTGCGCCGTTTGGGCATATCTTCTGCGTCAGCTTCGCCTTGCAGTATGCTAATACAGCATCGGTTTGCTTTCTTGAATCTACGCCCAAGCCTTCGCATTGACGAAAGTCAGGAGGAACTGTCCGTCCCGCAGTCGCGGGACTGCAAACAAAACATTGTTTCCCGTTACTTGCCACCGGCGGCTCGCCGGGCGTGATCCAACGGTCCCGCAGGCGCGGGATTGGTCGCCAAAGGCGAAATGCTTTAAAGCCGCTGCGGAGACCGGCGTTCTCAGGTTTTCCTTCATTATCTTCATGCCCTTCATGGTGAGACTGCATTTGCCTTTTTTCGTGAATTTTCGTGCTTTTCGTGGTTAAGGTGTATTTCGTATTATGGCCTCAATCTTCCACTGTAATTTTTCTGCATAAAATGGTTTTGCGTTTTATGCCATCTTCATCCGGATAGTAAAAATCACTGTAAAAGAACAGGGCGCTGTTCCTGTCCAGCGGCACAATCTCCGGATTATTGCAGGCGCCAACCCAGTCGTGAAATTTTGGCTGGTCAACCTTTATGTTGGCCAGATGACTACGGTCTCCGGGAGTCATGAGCTCCAGCGGTTCGCTCCATTCCGTCCCGCTGTCATTGGTGGCGGCGCGGATAAACATACCGGGACGGGCGTAGCATAACAGCGTTGTGCCGCCTTCCAGCCGGCATAAGCGCGGCAATATACCGACTTCGGCAAACTTGACCGGTTTTGACCAGGTATAACCGTCATCGGTGGAACGGGACATATACATGGGAGCCCATTCCCAGCCGGTATACGCATACCAGGTTGAACGGAAAAACCATACGATTGAACCATCCGGCATGAACTCAAAGTCACTGTCGCTGAAGCCGCCGCTCTGATAAGGATATTCGTAACCGTCAGCCTCGTATTCCATATGTCCGCGCCGCTGGAAGGAGTGTCCGTAATCTTCGGAACGGAACAGTTCCGCCGAGTAATATGGGCTGTACTGGCCGTTCGCCGGATTGAGGTGTCCTTCGCCCGAAAAAGCGCTTATCCAGATGGCTCCGTCCGGGCCAAGTTTGGGGTTTCCGCGTGGGAAGATCGGTTTCAGAACATTGTCGTATCCGGAGCCGGAATAAACCACGCGGGTTAAATACGGCCAGTCCACCGGAACCCGTTCCGCAACCGGTTCGGTCTGTCCGGCGGGAACCCGCTTTGCCAGCCACTCTTTTTTTGACAGACTTTCCGGCAGTCGGTCGGCATTGTATGCCTTGATAAGGACGCCGCCCTGCCAGGAGGTCATGCCGTCCGGAATCGGCATAGTGCCTTCCGCGGCCCTTTTGCTGAAGTCATATCCGGGCGTGAGCTGCTGCTGGGAAGGGAATTTGTATTTATCCAGTTTTATGCCTGATTCCATGGGGAAATAGATGCGGTCGCCGTTTTGCAGCAGCAGTCCGCATTGTGTCGATACCGAGGCGTCGATTTCTTTCCAGGTCACCCCTTGATCTCTGCTTTCAAACCATCGGTTTGTTTCGCCGAAAGACTTGATGTTATCATCGGTAACATGCACGGCCACGACCAGTCTGTCGCCGAGATTGTAGGGGCGCGGGAACTGGTAAGCTCCCCAGAGTTGTTCTTCCGGGCGGATACCTCTTACAATAACATGTTCTTCACCCATAGAGAGTTTCATGAGCATAATCCTTTTTTTTAAATATTTCAATATCCAATAATCCGTCCCGCTCTGCGGGATCCCGCGAAGCGGGAGAATGTCCAATTTCCAACCTAACAGCCAAAACTCAATATCCAATAATCCGTCCCGCTCTGCGGGATCCCGCGAAGCGGGAGAATATCCAATGTCCAAGTTTTAACAGCCTAAAACCTAAAACTTATAAAAGTTCCGGAGGAGGGATGCAAGGGGGAAACTGGAACTGTCCGGGTTTCCCCTGCAAACAAAAAATTGTTTCCCTTTACTTGCCCCCGGCGGCCCGCCGGGCGTGATCCAACGGCGAGGCGTTGGTCGCCAAAGGCGAAATGCATAAAGCCGGTCAGACGACCGGCGCTCCCAGGTTTTACTTCATTCACTTCATGCTCTTCATGGTGAAGTGTATTTGTCTTTCCTCCGTGTCCTCTGCGTCCTTCCCGCAGTTGCGGGATAAAACTGTATTGGCTTTTTTTCGTGAATTTTCGTGCCTTTCGTGGTTAAGTCTTACGGGACAGGATATTGGATATTCGTTTTTCTTACGGACAATAATGATCCTCGCGTATTGGCGCCACGCTGGGAATGCAGAAGATCATAATCAGGCAGAACAAGGCCCCGCCCGAGCATAACAAAAAGATGGTCTGGAAATTGGAGAAAGAGAAAATCCAGTATTTCCAGGTGACTGCAAGAACCCCGTTGCCCAGCAGCAGCGATGCGACCGTCCGGCCGCAGGCGGTGCCGATCATCTGATAAGTCTGGCTGAAGGCATTGTCCATGGTGATGTTGCCGGGCCGGGCCAGGGCAAAGCTCTCCTGCGAAAAGGCACAACCGAAACACGCCAGGGAAAAGTTTCCGGCAAACAATAAAAGGCCGATGACGACAGCAATATACTGACTGTTGCCGCCGCAGAAGAATAAGCCCAGCGGAATTAGAATATAGGCAAAATGAATGGCAATCTGCAGATTCCGGATGCCAAGGCGGCGGACGATTCTGCCGTAAAAAAAGAAGCCGCAGATACAGCCGCCGATTCCGGCGGAAGAGATGATCTGAATGATGTTGTCGCCGTAATGCAGGCCGTTTTTAAGATAGATCAGGGTCAGGGGCGCAATTGCCGCAAAGGCCAGACTCAGGCAACAGATATAAACGGAAAACCCGACCAGCAGTCCGTTGCGGACCGAAATCCCCAGGGCTTTTTTCAGGTCATAAGCTGCGCGTTTATGTTCAGGCAGAACAATGCGGGCAATGAAGAAGTAGCGACCGAGCGCCAATATTCCGGTGGTGCCAATAATAATCTGGAGCAGCCAGATCGGCGGCTTTTCGCCCATAAATACGCCCAGCAGACAGAAAACGCCGCCGGTCAGGATATAGTAACTGAACCGCAGGAAGCCGAAGAACTCGCCGCGTTCGGCAGGCTGCAGAATATAGCCAATAACCGGATACCAGGCGGCGGTGCACAGCGGCTGGGAAATCCCGAAGGCAAAACAGCCAAGCAGGACCATGTATTGCGCCGTCTCTTTTCCCGTCCAGGGCGCCGCGGCCATCAGCAGATAAGCCAGGCAGGCGATGAAACTGGAAATGCACACCACGCGCTTCGGGCCGATTTTGTCCACAATGCCGGAGGCCGGAATCAGCAGAAACATCGACACCATTCCGACCAGGCCGGTCGAAAGCATGATAAGGGTATTGCTTGCGCCCAGCATGGCCAGATACAGAATGATGATGGCGGAATTTTCCAGCATCACATCGGAGAAACACCCCAGCCAGGTGGAGGCATAGGCGTAAGTCCGGAATTGTTTCCGGCTCCGGACGGAAAGCGTGTCAACATATGATGCCATTACGGATATTCTCTCAAGTTTGATTTTTGCATCTTATATGAATATAGTATACTTCCAGTATTTGTATATAAAAAGAGAGAATTTTGACTAAAAACTTGGATTTTTGGAGATTTAAATGGAAAGATCGACAATGCTGTACAGGCCGGATACGACGGGTTTTCCGGACATTGCTCTGCCAATTTACCAGCGTTCTATCGGTCACGTTTACCGGGATGGAGACCTGCTGGAATATAATCCCGACGGGCGCAATTTCGTCGAATTGTACTGGTGTATCCGGGGCGAGGGGGAAGTGATGATTCAAGGACAGAGTTTCCGCTTTTCCGGGGAACAGGTCTTTTTTTATCTGCCGTATGAACCGCACCGGCTCCAAAGCATCGGAATGCCGTGGGAGTACCGCTGGATCACCTTTGACGGTCCGGGCGCTAAAGATTTCATGCTCGCATATAACTTTCCCCGCACGTGTTTTCATGCGGGCAGATGCCCGGAAGAGCTGTTTATGGAACAGGAGAAACTGCTCCGGGATATGAGTCAGTTCGCCTGGCGGGAGATGGTCGCGGTGATTTGCCGCATACTGGCGCTGGCGGGCGGGGTGATGAACGAATCCACGGCACAGGGACGGCTCGTGACGGAAATGGTCAGGATCTGCCGGGAGAATTTTCAGGATCCCGGCCTGAATGTCAATACACTGGCCGACCGCCTTGGAATGTGCCGTTCGTCGCTGCTCCGGGCATTCCGTGAAGAGATGCACATGCCGCCCTCGGAGTATCTGATGAAATTGCGGCTTCAGAACGCGCTTTCGCTGTTGCGTGATCACCGGTTCACACAAGCTGAAATCGCAACCCGTTCCGGTTTCGCCGATCCCGCCTACTTTTCGCGGCTGATCCGGGGAAAATTCGGCATGCCGCCCTCGGAATTGCGTAAAAAATGAGAGAGCAAAAAATGAGTTTCGAAAATTCATTTTACCACCTTATTTTAGCTTGATTTCACAAATCCGGTTTACAAATCCTCTAATAGTATAATTGAAAATTGAAAATTGAAAATTGAAAGTTTTTAAAACAGGGAATATTCACCACTGAGGGCACGGAGGACACCGAGGAAAGGCATGAAGATTTAACAGGGATGGACAGGATATGCAGGATATGGAATTGGGTAGGGTCGGCCGCATAGCTATCAAGTTAAGGAATTTTGAATAGAATATCCAATAACCAACAAGGAATATCCAATATCCAAGGGAACCGCCTGGAACAATAAGACAGAAACTGGTATTACTGGAGGGTTGTGCTCCGTCACAACCGTGTTTTTGTTTTCATGGAGGGTTGTGCTCCGTCACAACCGTGTTCCAACGGTTTGATCCAGTCCTTCTCCGGTTGGATATTGAGTGTTGGATATTGGGTGTTGAAATGAGCTCATATCGGCTTAGCTTGATAGCTATGGGGTCGGCCGTCCCGGCAGACCGGGATCGGGTAGGGGCAGCCGTCCCGGCAGACCGTCTTACGGATGTAAAACCGGAATCTATCCTGTTTATCCTGTCCATCCTTGTTAAATAACTGAAATTACAAAAATGTTATCAGTTAACGGTAACCTTAACCAGTTGCCGGGAAAAAGTTGTTTGAAAATCTTATAAAGTATGAAACCAGTTACGCTCAACGGGACTCCAATCACTCGGAGTGGAGGTAGCGGGCGGAGTTTTAAGTAGGCCAGTTTCGCCGAAACTGGCTCATGAGGCGGTTTCGACAAAACCGCCCTGCTTTGATGAAGCCCGAGCACAAGGTCTGTCCAAAATGAGGAGGCATGGTGTCCAAAATGGGGAGCCCGCTTCGCGGGAGTTCCCCGCTTGCGGAGCCCGCGAATGCGGGATAGACAAGTTGAAAGTTATGAAAACTGTATGCATATGTCCAGAATGTCCAAAATGTCGGGACAGAAACGGACGCAACGGACAAAACGGACTGGGGAGATGTCCAACACACCCATATGCCCCATAGGACCTATAGGCCCCATTATGCCCATAAAAGAGTATGCCGCATGGTGTCCAAAATGAGGGTGACTGGTGTCCAGAATGGGGGTAAGTGGCTGTCCAAAACTTCTCTGTGGTTAAAAAGGAGTTTTAAAGAGCTCTAAACCCGGACAAACTTATTTTCCGCGGCATTCCAGGTGTATTCGTATTTGGACTGGATCACGTCTGGAGACAGGTTGATCGCCTTCAGCGGATTGGTGAACGAAACTTTTATCAGGTCTTCCGGGGAGAGCAGATTCAGCGACGCCAGATAATTCACGCAGGTCAGCATGGTGGCGGATGAGCCGACCAGGCATTTCTTTTCCGGGTTGTGCAGCAGGCCGGATTCCTCGATTACCGCCAGATTGCCGAGCACGTTGTAGGTGCCTGGAGGCATGCCGGCTATCGGGGAGGCGTCACTGGTGACAATGATTTTATCTGCGCCTTTGGCGCGGATGAAGGTCTTGATCAGGGCAGGGGGGAGATGGTGGCCGTCGGTGATAATCATTGCCGTCAATCTGTCTTCCGCGATACCGGAGAAAATCGGATTGTGGTGCCGGTTGATTTCATTCGGCAGGCCGTTGCCCAGATGTGTGAGCAGTTTTGCCCCGGCATCCGCGCATTTCTTGAGATCGGGAGACAGCGCCAGTTGATGTCCGAGCGAGACAGTCACTCCATTATTGGAGGCGTATTCCGTAAGCTTTTCCGAGTCCGGATTTTCGGCGGCAATGGTCAACAGTTTGATATTGCCTTCCGCCCAGTCCTGCATCTGCTTGAAGAAATCAATGTCTGGTGTCTTAACCCATGCCGGATTGTGCGCTCCGACCGCGCCGGGCCGGGAACTGAGAAATGGACCTTCGGCATGGACTCCGAGCAGTCTGCCTTTAAATTCCGGCATCCGCATAACTTTCGCTATAATCCGCAGATTCTGCTGATAAGTCTCAGCCGGTGATGTAATGACGGTCGCCAGGAAGCCGGCAGTGCCGCGCTCCAGCAGCATTTCACAAGCGCTGATAAACGTCTTTTCATTCAAATCGGTGTTGGAAAAATCTATTCCCATGAAACCGTTGACCTGAATATCGATAAAACCC
>CAIMFA010000091.1 GCA_903840185.1 uncultured Lentisphaeria bacterium
CAGCATTATCGCCAGCAGCAGCAGGTTGCTCAATATGGTTGACTGGATTATATAAGTCAGGATGCCGCCCAGTATAATTACCATGATTATATCAACAATGAACAGAATCAGATTTCTTCCGCGAAAAGCGCACTTGTGAATACATAAAACTATTATAAACGCAATTATATAACCCATAGAAACCTCTCATTTTATTGTTCTGATCTTCTATGGAGTATATAAGGATGCAGCTGGCGTTATTTCCGAACAGAAATGTATAAAAAGTTCGATTTGTCAAGTTCTGAACCCGCAACTCAGCTTGCCTGACATGGCATATAGCAGCGCTCCGATATTCCAGCCGGTATATGCAGAGTAGGGTAAAATCTGAGTGACGGGGAAATTGAATGTCCGGCTGATATCTCTAATTTTCAGGTTAATGTTGCATCTCTGTTCATTTGTTGGCAGAACGCTGCAACGGGAAACCGGCTCAATCTTATCGCAGTAATTCAGCGCGATCACACAATTATCCGGGCGAATTTGCAGTATTCTAAAAACCTTCAGGTCGACACTCATATCCCGCTGATCAGCGCGGAGCACATAAACAACACAGTCGGATTTTATCAGCATCTGCTGATACCATGCCAGATAACCGGCATCCCTGTCTTCATCTTCGCCGACCCCAGGCAGATCGCAGAGCGACAAAAAATAGTGCCGATCTGCGTTGAGAATATAATCGGCGCAATAGAGATTGGCGGTGCAGGCGTTAATATCGTCAGTTTCAAAAACATTATCTCCGACAATCCGGTTAAGAGTGGATGATTTGCCGTAACCGGTTTTGCCGATGAACATGCATTGCAGATCATAGCATAAAACCGACTGCCGCAGCCAGCGGCGTTGGCATGTCTCGTCAATCAGTCTGTTCTTGAATAGCCCGGCGCCCGGCCAGTTCAGGTTATTGATGGAAGTTGCTTTCAATATATTTTTTGTGAGTTCCATAATCATCTCCACTTGAAAAAGAAGCCTGCAAAACCGCAGACCGCGGCGCATATAGCCGAACAGACTGCTACGCCTTGAGGCCCGAAATATTTACCGATTTTCGCTCCGATTTTTGCTCCGATTAACGCGTTTGAGCAAATCCGGACAAAGGCCGAGCCGGTTTCATTTTTTACGGACGGAGAAATATATTCCAGCTTCACTTCTCTGATGAACGAAATTTTCTTCTCATCCGGCAGCGCGAAGACGATCTCCTCCACCAGCGCGGTTAAATTATATTTCTCCGTCGCGGCCGCTGACAGCACCCTGGACTTCGGCAGATCAAAAATATTGCAGACGGATTCACGTTTTTTCTCAATATTAACCAGCTGATTTTCGCCTGGACAATGTTCCGCTTCATTCCACTCCTGATGGGGGGAGATTTTATCCACCTGGTTCAACACCATGAAAAACGGCTTGCCTTCGGTCAGATGCGGCCTGACGATGTTTTTAAAGATCTCTTTATCCACTGAAAAAGCCCGATCGTCGGCTTTGATCAGCCACAGCACCAAATCCAGCTCCGGCAGCAGTTTGCTGTACAACGCGGCATATTCTTCATCGCGCTCCTGTGTTTCGCCAACTCCCGGAACATCCACCAGCGTCATGCCGCAGCCCTGATCCATCTGCAGCAGCACGTCCTGCGGTGACCGGGTACAGGCTGAGATGTCCGAAATTTCACAAACATCATGCCCGAAGAGGCTGTTGCACATGGATGATTTTCCTGATCCGGTTTTGCCGAACACGCCGATGCGCGGATGATAGTTGACCACTTCCGTCAGCTTGGAAATAATCCGCTTGACTTGAGCTTTTTCCTCATCCGTGAATTTACTTTCAAAATTTTTGAAATAGTCGGAGATGCTTTTTTCATTGATGTCGTTGTACTTATTCATAATCTATTCCTTTTTATATTATTGTTCTGGTTATCTGTTATTAAGTAAGGTAATCAGCATTTTTCCGGATTGTTTTAAATTATTCCCACATATTTTTTAACATTAACTGATTACGGATAACTGTTACGGACTCATTATTGGCCGGGTTCCGGTTATTGCCAGTATTAGACCTTGCCATTTTTAATATCATGGGCTGCCTCCAGCCGGAAATTTTCCCTTTTAATCTTCAGCTCCAGCATCCGGCAGCTGGTTTTGCCCGCTGAATCAGAACTTCCTTCGAAAGGAGAAAAAGGCGATAGGATCCTGATTTTCTGCCACAGCCGCCAGGTTCCGGTCTGACGCGATCTGTCATACATCCTCTGCACTCTGTCAAGAATTACTGATTCAGGCGCTCCTTTTTCAAAAAGTTCAGTCAATTCAAGCGATTCCGGAGAACTCAGATCTTTTAAGACAATGAGCCGCTCCTCCTGCGGCAGTTTGGACAATGCCGGAAGAAATGTGTCTGTCCATGCAAGACAAGCCGGCCGGTAGCAGTAACTCCTGCCGAATAACTCAGCCGCGGCGAACCTGCCGGTAAAGCCTTTGAACGCCGCTTGGTCACTGATGCCGCTGTCAGGGTTGCCGCCGGCAATCAGCAATATTCCTATGCCCAGCAGAACCGACAGCACCGCATTACCGGCAATTGTTGCAGTTTTCATGAATATCCCCCTGTCTTTTAGAACTTATTGAATGTATCAGCCGTACTGGAGCCGCTCTGCGGCATCCGCGAATTTATATTCCTGACGCCCATGCGACATAGAGTATAAACGCAAATATAAATGGAATCAGCCCGCGATAGAAAATACACCAGATTACCGCTATTCCGCATATCGGACTGCCTGCAGCTATCCCGACGAGAAGGACAATCGCAAAGAATAAATCGTCCCACCGGTTAAGAATGGCGCAGTAAGACAGTATTGATATCGTCGCGGTCAGGCCGAGTACAGGCATGCCTGCAGCAAACGGCTTGAGATCCGCTTTAATCGCGCTTTTCAGCGCGTTCCATTTACCCGGCTTCTTAACGTCAACAGTGACCTTGCCGGCTGTTATGGTACTTCTGAAAAGTTGTTTTCTGTAACTCTCGCTCATTCGTATTGCTCCATTGTCAGATATTTATCGCTGCTTCGCCAAATATCACGCCTTCTCATATTTTTTCATCCTTTTTTTCTGTATTGCGCCCTGGGCCGCGAAAACGCGCTGCCAGCCGCCAGGATATGACCGCCAGCGGATACAGCAGCAGGCATCCAAGAGCAATCAGAAAGATTTTAACGGGCGCGGCAACCGGAGAGATGACATCATTTACAGTCTTTTGAAACACTTCCGGCTTGTTTCTGGCCACCTCCACAAGGCCGGTCTGGATACCGTCCGAGGTTTTATACGCGGCCGTAATCATCGCCGTGCTCAAGCCGCCAGCCATTACAATTTTCCAATCTATGCTGTTCAAAAATTTACTGCCCCTTTCCAGATATCCATTCAGCAGCAGTTTTCTGGCATGGTCAGATTCCGCCCGTTCGGCATAGCCGATCAAACGGCCCATATCAGCTGGATTTCCTGACTTGACCAGCGCATGGATTCCGTCATCGCCGAAATTATGGACGGCTCTTGCCGCCAGTCCCGGTGCTTTAGTTTCCAGCAGCAGCACATCCGGGCCGATCCGTTTCGCCAGCGGCAGCAGCGTTTCCGGGGCCAGCGCCAGACAGCGGGCAGATCCAGGGACCTTGGAGCACAACTGCCAGACGTCATCGCCATATTTAGCGCCGGCTTCCAGCAGTTCGACCCCGCCCTCCCGGGCCGCCAGCAGCACATTGTCCCCATACTCCATAGCCGCTTTGCACAAGGCTTTTTCCATGCCGGCTTTCGCCACCGGGCTCAGGATTCTGCCGCTTTTCTTCGCGGCCAGCTCCACGGCTTCGGTTACAGCTTTTACAACTATCCCGGCCTGCGCCGCTGCCTCCTG
>CAIMFA010000092.1 GCA_903840185.1 uncultured Lentisphaeria bacterium
CACTTTTTTCATCAAGCTTGATACCGTTGTTCAGCGAGTGAACGAAGAGCTTGCCTTGCTGGCTGACCAAGCAGCAACAATAGCAAGCATGTTTTGCTGGCCATGGATAATAGCGGCAATTTGATTTTTAATTGGAATCAGCAGACTGGCATGTTCTATTTCCACGCCTTTAGGCGTGCCGGTGGAGCCGGAGGTGTAGATGATGTACGCCAGCGAGGACAGTGATACCGCCGGCGGCTCAGTCAGCGGCGTCAGCACAGACAAATCCAGTTTATCCAGCAGGATTGTTTTATCCATGAACCCGGATAATTTATCAGTGTACTGCGATTCGCTGAGAATATGCCTGCAGCCGGTGTCGTTGATAATGAAATTCAGCCGCTCCGCCGGAATATCCGGGTCTATCGGTACATAACACCCGCCGCTTTTCATTACGGACAGAATTGCGATGATATAGTTGATCGAACGGTCAATATAGACGCCGGCGGTTTCGCCCGCCTTGATGCCTCCGGCAAGCAGCCCCGCGGCGATGGAGTCGGTAATACGGTCAAGTTCGCCATAGGTGAGTTCTTTATCGCCTTCGACCAGCGCCGGGCGGTCAGGATGCAGTGCTGCATGCTCAACAAAAAGCTGATGCACCAGTTCATCCACTGGAAAATCATCATTAACTTCAAGAAAAAACGGTTCGCTATCCATTAATATTCCCGCAAACTGCTCTGACATGCATAAAGGCACATAGAAATTACATGCAAAACATAGAATTATGAAACATAAACACTAAATATCCCCTATATAAATTTAAATCAAAATCCGAATTTTGCAAAAAGAAATAGCAGTATTATAAGAATATTGAATATATGATATAAATTTAACAATATGAATATTTCCTGAAACGCTGGATATAAACCCGAAACATTATCATTTTTTTCAGAACAATGATTTACAGTTCATGGTTTTCATGCTAATTTTAAAACTTATTGTTTTGATAGATAAATTCATGAAGGTTAATGATTGTGACAGATTATAATATTTATTGTTACGGCTTACTGGCCGCCGCCGTGATTGCGGCGGTCATTGGAATATGGTGCTGGAAAGTGACCCCGGCGACTCTTGCGGTCTGGGAGAAATTGCCCAGGAATCGTGCCGCCGGAACGATTATCGGTTTTCTGGCGCTGTTATGGTGTGTGCCTCACGCTACGCCGATAGTATGGGACTGGATGCAGGGATGGCTTTATCCGCTGGTATTTATCTGTACCGTGCTGGGATGTCTTTTTCTGGATTATCTTTTTTCGCGGGCGCTTGGCGGTATTTTTATCCTTGGAGCGATCTACTTCCTGCATGAATCTTTTACTTTTCATACCCCGGCGGCATGGATTCTGGCTATAATCTGCTGGACTATCGGTATTGCCGGGCTTTTTCTGTCCGCCAAGCCGCACTTGCTGCGTGATTTCATCCGGCTGATCGCCGCCAGCCGGCTCTGGCGGAGTGTTTCAACAGGATTTTTCACGTTCTTTGCCGGATATGCTCTGATTGTCGGGATCATGCACCTGGCAAGGGGGTAATCTGTGCAGGCCATTAATGCACATTTTGAACTGGAACAATTTTGCGCTCAATGCCATATTTCAGCTTCCGGTATTTTTATTGAGAAATGCCAGACATTGTACAGTCTGCTTACGGCTGCCAATCAAGACGTCAATCTCACCAGAATCGAGGACGAACCGGCTTTCTGGGACCGGCACATTGCTGATTCGATTGCGATCACCATGTTTTTCCCTGAACTGGCGACAGAATCATTGAGTCTGGCTGACATCGGCTGCGGTGCCGGTTTCCCTGCGATTCCGCTGGCTCTGGCATTCCCTCAACTGAAAATTACCGCGATTGACTCCATCGCGAAAAAGACGAGATTTGTCGAACTTGCGGCGGAGAAACTTGAAATACGCAATCTCGAAGTTGTTACTGCCCGTTCCAAAGAGCTGCCGCACAAGCCGGGATGGTGCGAAAGATTTGATATCGTTTCCGCCCGCGCAGTTGCCGATGCCAGATCGTTATTCCGCGAGAACCGTCAACTCCTTAAAAAAAGCGGTAAATTTATCTTCTACAAAACTCCGGATCAGATTGCCGCTGAAATCGATGATGTCAGAAAAGCTTCGGCAAAATATGGTTTGAACTGGCAGTCCAGTCCAGTTTTTGAACTTCCCGGCGGCGGCGGGCAGCGTCAGTTTTTGTTCTCGTGAACTCTGACCGGTTCGGTTTTATTTTTGCGCCATTCGGTCGGTGAAACACTGTAGAAATCCAGAAACTGGCGGTTAAAGTTTGAAAGTGTGGCATAGCCGGAGGAGATTGCGATGTCCAGAACTGACCGGCTGCTGTTACGCAGCAGTACCGCCGCGGCTTTCATTCTCAGTTTCCTGATATAAACCTGCGGCGCGCAGCCTACGGCTTTGTGAAACAATTTTCTAAAGTTGGATTCGCTGGAATGGCATAGCGAAGCAAGCTTTTTCATGGAGATTGATTTGCTGAAGTTTTCAGCAATGTATTCCAGGGCAGGGGTGATTCGTTTCAAGTTTTCATGCAGTTGCGGAACCGCCGGTTCCGGCTGCAAGTCCGCTGTTATCCTGTGAAGCTTTATCATCAAACTCCACACCAGCGATCTGACCATTGATTTATAGCCTTTGGGGCGATGAGCTGTTTCTTCAATAATTGTTTTTATAATCCCGCAAATTTCTGGATACCGGTCACAGTTGATGATGTTATCAAAGTTGCTTCCGCATAGCGAGTCCGCCTCAAGACATCGCTCTTCCGGTCCGGCATAGGCGGAAAGCAGCGCGATCTGATCAATATTGATGAATCCCCAGCTGGTCATTCCGCCCGGATTAGCGGCAGTTATATGTACTTCCCGATTATTGATGAGAACGGCATCGCCTTTTTTGAACGGCAGAATTTTGTCTTCAATGATGAATACGCCGCTTCCGTCGTAGCAATATCCTATCTCAAGACAATCATGAATATGCGGTTTAATTGCCGGTTCAGAAGAACGCACATTAAAATCCGGTTCCGAGACCGGAAAATCGTGATTCAACTTTATCGGGACGTAACTACCGTCTGCAATATTCGATTTTGATTGAAAACGCATATTATATTAATTGTTATCAGGAAGATTAATTCTTTTCAATACAATATATTAAATTGATACAGAATTCAACCAAAAATAGGAGTTTGATATAATGAAAGCAGCGTTTTTAAGCCAGAACGGTTTCCAAATCAAAGATATTGCCATCCCGGTATGCGGCCCTGACGATGTTCTCGTAAAAACTGCCGGATGCGGTATTTGCGAGGGCGATGTTTTCCAGTATAAAAACAGGGGCAAACTGCAGGAAGAGACTTTACTGGGCCATGAAGGCAGCGGTATTGTTGAAGCTGTCGGAGCTAATATCAAAAAATTCAAAGCCGGAGATAATGTTACAGCACTGGGCGGAAAATATGCGGAATATTTCGTCGAGGCCGAATCTCATCTCGTTTTACTGCCGTCTAATATTGCTCCGGTGTGGGCGCTGGGCGAACCGATCGCCTGTTTTGTTCACGCCGCCTCCCGTTTCGGCACCAGAAAAGGCGACAGGGTGGCGATTATCGGCTGCGGTTACATGGGAGCCGGATGCATTGAGATGGTAAAGATACAGGGCGCTGGTGAAATTGTGGCAATTGAACCGCTGGACTGGCGCAGGGCTCAGGCTTTGAAATGCGGCGCGGATAAAACTTATGATCCAACCGGAAAGACCCCGCAGGACATTCTTGCCGACCTCGGAGAATTTGATATTGTAATCGAAGCCGCCGGTGTTGAACAGGTTATAGAAATCTGTACGATACTGGTTAAACAGCACGGCACCATCGTTCTTGTCGGTTATCATCAATCCAATAATGGCATGAGAACGGTTGATATGAAGACCTGGAACTTCAAGGCGATTAACGTGATCAACGGTCATGTCAGAAGAAATGACGAAAAAGCTGAGGCCATGAAGTATGGAATGCAGTTACAGAGTGAAGGAAAGTTAAAATTTGACGGCATGATTGAATATTATGCATTGGAAAATGTCACTGAAGCTTTCGAGTCTCTGGTTTCCAGAAAGGCCGGACTTTATAAAGCGGTTCTGAAATTTTAGTTTAAACTGAAGCATACCGGTGTTATGCGCCGGTATGCTTTAATACTATTTCAACTATTCGGCGGAACCGTCGAAAATCATCTGGGTTGCAACCGCGGAAACGATCAGACCGGTAATTCTTATCAGGAGACCGGTAATGAAGGAATAAATAAAAATGCAGGTTACATCGTCAAATACCCCTGAATCAGCCGGAGTTCACAGCGGCGTCAAGACATGGCACTGCGGAACGTTGATGTACACCCAGGCCGGACTTATTACACTGTTCGGATTCCTGCTTTGGGGCGACTTCTGCTGTATGATGATGCAGACGGTCATTCCCAGTATCCTGCCGCTCAAACTAAAAGCCCTTGGCGCATCGAATGTTTTGATCGGGGTACTGCTCACCAGTATTTTTCCGATTTTCGGCGTGTTTATCTCCCCCTATCTGAGCTTCAAGAGCGACTACCTTAGAACCCGATGGGGCAGGCGCATACCGTTTTTCGCTTTGTCCATTCCATTTGTATTCATAAGTATAATTCTTCTTGCTTTTTCAGACGACATAACTGCGTTCCTTTATCGGTATTCAGGTTTGATGGCGATGCTTTCACCGGCGTCCGCTGCGATACTCGTTATCGCAGTTTTCGTCGTGTCTTTTCAATTCGCCGATGTGCTCATCATGTCAGTTTTTCAGTATATTTTCAATGATACTGTTCCGGTCATGTTTATCGGACGGTTCATGGGCTTGATGAGAATCGTCGGCGGAATTGTAGGTTTTCTTTACAATTACTTTATTTTCAAGTATGCCGAAAACTACAGTAAAGAGATATTCATTTGCACGGCATTCATATATCTTATCGGAATAGGC
>CAIMFA010000093.1 GCA_903840185.1 uncultured Lentisphaeria bacterium
CCGGATTTCCGGAAGCGCGGCATTGCGACTGCACTGGTGGAAAAATGTCTTGCCGCGCTGGCGGCGGAAGGCATTCAGAAATGCCATATTTTCGTTTATGAAAACAATAACGCAGGAATAGCTTTCTGGAAGAAACTCGGCTGGAAGAAGCGTACCGATATCGGATTAATGTCATTCGATATCTTGTACGGCAAAGATTGCGGTTGCTGAGGAAAGGATTGGTAAATGCATTACGACTGGAGAAAGGGCAGGGCGGGCGCGCTGGAATTCGCCGAAGAATGGATTGCGGCATGGAATTCCCATGATTTGAACAGGATTCTCAGCCATTATTCCGGGAATTTCGAAATGACCTCGCCTTTTATCGCAAAACTGTGCAATGAGCCGTCCGGCAGATTGAAGGGCAGGAACAAGGTTGGCGAATATTGGCGGAAGTCGCTGACCAGGATGCCTGATTTGAGATTTGAACTACTGGACGTTATTGCCGGAGCTTCAAGTCTGACCATTTACTACAAGTCCGTGCTTAATCTGTCCGCGACGGAAGTCTTATTTTTTGATGAACAGGGGAAAGTATTCAAAGCGGCCGCGCATTATAATGAATTGCTGCAGCTTTGAACTTTTGATTCCGTATTTGTGAACAGGAGATTTATCTGATATATTAAGATTCAGTTGATTACTTACACAGAAATTCAGGAGATGAGTTTATGAAGCAGGCTATATTTTTAATACAATGCCAGGACCGCAAGGGGCTTTTGTCGGAGATTACCACGTTTTTCTATTCCCAGGGGTTCAATATTCTGCACTGTCAGCAGTACACCGATATCTTTGAGAATAAATATTTCATGCGGATAAAACTGGATATGACCGGCGTGGTTACGACCAGAAAGAAGCTGGAAAAAGATTTTGATGAATTCAGCCAGCCATATAATCTGAACTGGGCGGCATATTATTCCGATTGCGTGCAGAAAGTCGCGGTGATGGTCTCCAAAACATCTCACTGCCTGTATGATCTGCTGGTGCATCGCAACGAAGGCGATCTGCATTGCGAGATTCCGCTGATTATCAGCAATCACCCCGATCTGGAATATGTGGCGGATAAATTCCGGGTGCCGTTCTACTGTTTTCCAATAGATAAAGAGAACAAGGCCGGCCAGGAGGAACTGGTGCGCGATCTGCTCGACCGGCATCATATCGATCTGGTTGTGCTGGCGCGCTACATGCAGATACTGTCAAAAGATTTCATACAGCACTTTCCCGGGCGGATAATCAACATCCATCATGCGTTTCTGCCTGGATTCAAAGGCGGAGATCCCTACCGCCGGGCCTGGGAGCGCGGCGTGAAAATGATTGGCGCCACCGCCCATTACGCCACTGCCGACCTGGATGAAGGCCCGATAATCGAGCAGGATGTTGAACGGATCACGCATGAGGATGATCCGGAGGAATTGAAGCGGATCGGCAAGGATATTGAGCGCAGAGTATTGACCCGCGCCGTAAAAGCCCATCTGGAGCACCGCACCATCAATTCCGGCTGCCGGACGATTGTGTTTTCAAAGTGATGGCTTGTGATATGAATTGAGGAGAAAAGCGGTGTTGAAAAGAATAATTATTTTTCTATTGATGCTGGGAACTTTTTGCGGCTCTTACGCCGGGATAGATACTAAGATAGATCCGTTGCCGTATAGCCACGGGAAGACCGGAATCGTGTTTCCGTCTCAGCTCGGATTGTTCAAGAAGCAGGGGCAGTCTGTATATTCGCCGGAAAGTTCAGGCATAAGCGTCCGCTATATGTATAAAGATGTCAAAATGGACATATATTTGTACGACCAGGGAATAAAGAACATTCCGGACGGCAATTCAGATATTCTACTACAGCATTTTAAGCAGAACATCCGCGACATCGGCGCAATCGGATATTATACGAATCTGAAGGCCGAATCTTCTGGAACGGCGGCATTTACCGGCAAAGATTACAACCTTGAATGTCTTTTTGCCAAATTCACCTTTGGCGAAGTGAAGACCGGACCGAGACCGCCGGAAACTTCCATTACTTATATTCTGCTCACCGGCTGGAAACAGCATTTTCTGAAAGTCCGCTGCACTTTCAAGGATGATGCGGATAAAAGTAAAGAAAAAGCGATGAATAACTGCCTCGATGAACTGGAGAAGATCCTCGGACTGGAGACACTGAAAAATAAGGGCGCCGTTCCGGCTGCGGAGAACGCCTTCAAAAATAATTGACGCATTTTGCATAAATAATTATGCATATTATTGATTAAGTGCTATTTTAAAGTCGTCAGGACTTAATTGTATTTTATTGCATAGGTCAGGTGATATATGGCAGTGCAGCCGTCAAAAAAAGCGATAATCGTGGGTGCATCCTCCGGGATCGGATGGGCGCTGGCGTATGTGCTGGCTAGCGAGGGTTATACCGTCGGACTTTGTGCAAGACGGCTGGCCCGGCTTGCGCAGCTGCAATCAGACCTTGGTCAAACCAGTTTCATCTCGCTGAAAGATATCACCAGTAAAGACGCTTTTGATGATTTTGAAGACTTTCTTCAGTCTCAAGGCAGTGTTGACCTGGTAGTTATCAGCGCCGGTACAGGACATATCAATCCCGGTCTGGAATGGAAACTGGAAAAGGAAACCGTTGACGTCAATGTTAAAGGTTTTACCGCGGTCGCTGATGCGTCGATGCGTTTTTTCCTGAAACAGGGATACGGACATCTTGTCGGGATTTCTTCTGTGGCGCTGTTCCGCGGCAATGCGGAGACTCCCGCCTATAATGCCTCTAAAGCTTATGTCTCCAATTATCTTGAGGGATTGCGGATGATTGCGGCTAAAAGGAATCTGCCGGTTCACGTTACTGACATCCGCCCTGGTTTTGTGCTTACGGACATGGCCAGAGGCAAGCAGATATTCTGGGCGGCGACCCCGGAAAAAGCTGCCATGCAGATGTATGACAGCATCCGCAAACGTAAAAAAGTTGCATATATCACCCGTCGCTGGCGTCTTGTTTCATGGGCGCTCAGGATACTGCCGGAATCCATTTACCGCCGTTTCTGACTTCATACATATCCCGTCATGATTTTATACTCTGCGCGGTTGAAAATTCAACTTATAGATGAATAGTATTGTGGATTGGATTTTTTCGATCCGACTGACAGGCGATATGAATATCGCCGGAAGGAGGAGCGGAAAAATACAACCGCAAGACATTCACCGCAAGGCGGTTGCGATCTTTCGAGTTTGGATTCGCACTCTTCGAGG
>CAIMFA010000094.1 GCA_903840185.1 uncultured Lentisphaeria bacterium
GCAATCAATCTTAACCGGAATCTCGCCATCTCCGCCATAGTTGCCGATCACTAAAAGCATTTTACCACCGCGCAAGTAGGCGCTGGCAAGCAGAATGCCGCTTTGCGCCTTAACCGGAGTATCATCCTCCCAGTAGCCGATGAATCTGCTGTCCAGCTCGGCTTTGCCGAAATCCCAGATTATCTGGTAGATTTTCTGCATCGCCTTTACATCAGTGCCCTGACTGATCCAGACGGTCGGCTGGATCTCGTGCGGCAGCAAACACGCCAGCATTGTGCGGGTTACCCAAGGTCTTCTGTCAATATTAGCGGATTGGTTATTGTCAGTGCCACCATTATCATTAACTACCGAAGAAAATTTCTTCTTGTCGACTTTAGACACAATTCCGTCAATTGCCGTCGGAAAAAATCCACCCTGCCGGCCGGCGACCAGCGTCAGCAGATAGTCCGCGCTGTAGCGGTCCTGATAATCAGTATCCCCGTACTTCCATTCCAGATCCATGGTGGCGGTGGCAAATGAGAAGCACGCCAGTGATAATGAATTGGTGTCATGAACAAAGATAAACGGGTCTCTTTGTTTTTCAGCAAACATTGTCGCGAGGCGTTTGATATAATTGCGCATCCGCCACAGTCCAAATGATGGCTGGATATTATGATTGTCATCAACATAGCCGTCACCCGTCGGCCAGCTCCATTTGACGGCAAAGGCGGTGTTGTCTAGGTAGATACCGTCAAACCCGGCGTCAATCATTTTGCTGTCGTAATAAATCGCATAATCCCGCCAGGATTTTACCGGATTAGTCTTTGTACGGTATTCCCACTCATCTTTATAAACTGGATATTCCGGCAGAAAAAGCGTACTTTCATAGCAGCATGTGTAAAAATAAATTGATGTATTCTTCTGTCCCGATAGCGCCTGCATTTGGTTGAAGCCGCACTGAAGCATGGTCAGCATCCGGTTTTTACCTTGTTTATTCGCCGGAACTTCCTTGCTGGATGCCGCCGCCAGCCTGGCGAGGTATTTCTCAAGAAATTCGCGGTCAATGATTCCTGTTTTTCTCGTCTCATCCAGTTTCCTGATAATTTCGTAATCTTCAAAAGCAGGATAACGGCCACTACAATCAAATGGGTTACCGAAATACATAGCGGCATAGAGTGCTTGCAGGAATTTGCGCCCCGGCAATTTAAAATTAGCATAATTATCGCTCCATGCCCGCCAATCCTGCGGCATCGGTTTCACCGGAGTAGCCAGCAGGGTAAATACGATCTCCCGTTCCCGTCCAAGGGGGGCGTGATTAATTAAATTCAACCGGATTGATACAGCGCCGTCGCTGCCCCGCCACAATTCCACCGCGTGCTCGCTGCGGTCAGTTGAGTGTATCCAGTCCTTGTCCCAGTCGGCGGCATAGCAAATACCTTTTTCGGCGCCGCCAATCCATATGTAAGGAATAAAATTGGGCAAAGAATGTGGAATCGTGCGACACCCCCAGATCAAGCCTTTTCCTGCAGGAATCTGACCAGCCGGGTTGGAGCGGTTGCCGCTGCCTGCCGCATGAAAAAGTTTGGCTACCGATTTTTTGACAGGTATGTCGATATAGAAACTGTCGATTTTTCCCTGACCTTTTTTGGGAGAAAGTTTTAGCGTAAGTTTAAGTAACCCGTCATAGTCAAATTCTCCGCTAACTTTCATTTTCATCAGTTCATTTTCAGAATCGGCAACATATTTAACCATATACTTCTCCTGAGCAATAAAATTCACTCCGGAACTCTTCCATGAATAAGTTTTACCGTCTGCGGATACAATGCTTTGAATCGGGCCTGCCAGAATTGATTCATCTTTGGCAATAATCGTTTCCGGAAATCCGGCATCATTGATAGTGTATTTCTTCAGTAACGCGCTAACTTCCCTGTCATTGACCAGCAAAGGAGTAAACGGCGGCACAATAGTTTTGCTCATGCCGATTTGATTATTCTCCCACTGATATTTTTTAACGATAAATGTTCTGCCTAAAAAAGCTCCAGAAGCACCATCCGCCGCGTCGAGTCTAAGATATGTATAATATTCGCCATCCTTTAATTCCGGTAATTTTATTTCTTTGCGTAAAATAATACTGCCGGAAATCCGGTTGAAATCTTTTTCTATATTATAAACAACTTGTTTAATCACATTGCGGGATGAGTCAGTGACCAGCAGCGTGACTTGCGGATTTTTTGGCAGCAGATAAGGGTTAGCTTCCGCTTCAACAACCAGCTCTTTGAGTGATGGGAAATAAGTGATTCTCCCGCCTAAGCCGCCTTTGCCTAAGCCCATCATCGCAATTTCTTCATCGGTAAGAGGCCGGTCATAAGTTTCTAATTTGGCAATCTCAAAATTGTTTTCCATCTTTTCTGTGCCAATCACGATATCGCCCAGCGTCTTACCGTTCAGTGATTGTCCAAACACGGTTTTTCCGATCAAGACACCATTGATATAAAGCGACGCGCCGGACGACTCCAGATTAATAATCACATTCTGCCAGCCCTTAAATGAATCAGGCTTTTTTACCAGCACAATCTGCTGGGTGGCATCGCCCTTCTGCCATGGAAAATATTGAAATCCAAGCAGGAGATATTTATCACTTTCATGCAGGTATATATGACCTTCCTTACTGTAGTCGCTCTTAAAATATATCCGCTTCATATCGCCGGCAAGCTGTGTATCCGGCTTTAATTTAAGCACGACAGCACCGGGAATGGTTAGTTTTTCGCCGTTATATTTTATCGATTTGCCATTCACAATCGACACCTGATCTCCTGATTTATCACTTATCTGGGCATGGAACTTTAGCGATGACCCTAAGTTTGTCCATTTCTTTGCCGGGGGAGCTTCAAAGACGGCGCACCGGTTGAAAATAGTTTTTCCGTCTTTTAACACTTTAGCGTTAAACTGATAATCCTGTGTAGAATTATCTAAACTGAAGGTGATATTTTTACTGCCGTTTGGCGGAATTGAGATTGGTTCACTTTTGATTTTATCGCCATACCCGGTCTGTGCGGTTAAATCCATAACTTTACCGGCAGGGTTGATAATAGTCAGTTCTGCCTCTGCGCCTCTGAGCTTGTTCCACTTCGGGAAAGATTGCTGTACCGTTGGCAAATCTTCAGCGCAATTTAAGACTGCCATCATTTCCGGATTATTAAAAGCCCCCGCAGGCGTAAATGCCGCTTGATGCCTCGGGTATTGAAAATTGCGAGCAACAATCATCTTCCATTGAGATGGCAGCGGCATTTTATCCCACCCCATCTGATTTAAGGGGATAGCTAACTCCATATCCCAGAATCCATCATTAGTAAGACGGCTTTTTTGCATGATATCGGGTTTCCATTCATCAGCAGAATATCCCCAGCCTGGTTCATGATGTCTGCCGTAAAACAAGCCTTCAGCGTTAATTATCAACTGAAAATAACCGAATTGAAAGATACCTTCCCTGCGTCCGGATGGCGGCAGAATCATCAATTCCACGGAATCATCGTTCAATACATCGGCGTTGAGCCTGGCTTTGGTCAATAAATTACCGCCAGGCGGCAGTTCGCTTTTGATCGCAATATATAAATTGTTTAAATCATATCCGGTCCATATTTCAACTTGCCGTCCATCAGTGACTTTGCCGCCTCCTGAAATTTTGCAGGCCCCCTGATACTCCTGTGGATTGATTACTCCGTCAATGACCGGAGGAGTTTTCAGCGGTGCCCCGGAAATAATAGTGTTATTCTGGGCTGAAGCCACAGCAAGGACAAATCCTAAAAAGACGGAGATGAAAAATTTTCTCACTATTAAAACCCTTTCAGCGATGCTTATTTATATTCAAATACTGCGTGAATATTACTTTTTCAGGTTCCATACCGGACTGCTGCTCTGAATAGCGCTGGGCGGCAGATATTTTGATGACTTGACGCTGCCGTCGCTGCAGAGAGAGACGTTGGATCCGCTGTGGCGGAAAGCCGCTTCGGTCTTCACTCCGGCTGTTCCCACTGGATAACAATAGTATGGAGGATCAAGGATTTGTCCGGGAATCAGTAAAGTGTCAATCAGGTAGAGAAGTTGAGACGGAGTCTTTATCTGATTGGATTTGACATAAGTATAAGTCGCGGTGGCAAAGGACATGGCATTCATTCCATACCCCCAGTGGTCGAAACTGTCAGGGGTGCCATAAGTAGACTCAGGGCAGGCAAAAACTTTCGGCAGGACATTGAAATTTGGAATTTTCAGATAATGCAGGTTAATAATTGTAATTTAACAACAGGTTTGCACAAGGGCTCTTAGCCTTTCTTAGGTCAATTCTGGTCAACCGGAGGTTTACACAAGACACGGATATTTTCCATTGTGCGCGGGGGTAACTCAATTCTTTTTTCATTGTGCGCGGGGGTAACTCAATTCTTTTTTCATTGTGCGCGGTATCGAGTTTTATTGTGCGCGGTCCTGAATGCAGTCCTGATTTACGTTGTGTACAGTCCTGATTTCAGTCCTGATCCATTGTGTCATTGACACAAAGAGGCCCCGGTTTTTCACGCCGGGGCCGGTTATGGTTTAACTGTTATTTGGTTTTAGACGCGGCGATCCGGCGCATCGCTTCCGGATTTCTCCAAATGCATTCAATACGCGACTGCTTTGCTTTAACGTTACCGACGCCCTGTAGTCCTGACGTTCTGGTCCGTCCGGCGGCGCTGCAAACTACTTCTATCTCCTGTTTGTCCCATTTGGCTTTTAACAGCGGCTCATAGAGTTTGCTATTGTAACCGGATAACACGATCGCGCCTTCGTAACCCATCAGCGTCTGGATCAGTTCCTCATGGTCCCGATCCTTCAGCTCATGTTCATAGCCGCCAGCCTTCCTGGCTCCGGCAACATACGGCGGATCGCAGTATGCCAGCCAGCCGGGACCGGAGAAACGCTTCAGAACGTCTCGCCAATCGCAGCATTCAATCTGCACTTTCTGGATACGGTCATGGACCTTCGGCAGATTTTCAAAAGACGATCGCCAGGATGCGGTGGTCTGTGACATCCCGCCGGTTGACGTGGTGACGCATGTTCCCCAGGAGTTGCCGAAGACGCCGCCGAAACTCTGACGCGCTGTTACATACCAGCGAACCGCCTGCTCGGTAGGATCATGGATTCCCGGCCACGTCCGCGCGTATTCCTCGAACAGTTCGCGAGAAACCGGCAACAGCGCCGCCCTGGCCATGAACTTGGCAAATAGATCGACATCGGCGATAACCCTGAAAAAATTCACCACGCCGCGATTGACGTCATTGTATACCTCGACCTCGGATGGTGGCTTGCTGATCAGGATGCTTGCGCCGCCGCCGAACGGTTCCAGATAGAACTTATGCGGTGGTAATAATTCCATCAGTTTGTTTTTAATTTTCGGCGCGCCTTTGCCGCCGAACCATGGGAATGGACTTCTTACTGAATCACTCATAAAACCTCTTTTTTTAACTTTTAACACAAAAAAAAGACCGCGACGGTTGCGCTGAACCAACTTTCCGATAGATTATTTCCAGTTCTACTTGGAGCGGAAAGTGGTTGTGACGTTGTAACCGTCGCGGTCATGGGCGGCCAGTGGTGAGATACTGATCCGTCCCCGCTTCACCTTATTCTATATTATATAGGCGTGATTTTGTCCTCCTTTGGTTATACTTTTAATTAATACGAATCGCGTTCAAGCGCCCAGGTCTGGAGATTCTTTTCGGTTTCGAGCCAGTTGCTGGAGCGTACAGTATTGACGAACTCGGTAAAATATGCCTGGATTGCCTGCCGGAAGATGTCCAGATTTTGAATGCGCTCGGCGAACCTGGTATGGTTTTCCATTTCCTGTCCTTCCGGAAGTTTCAGGCTGCTGAAGACAACCTTGTCCGCGTCAAACGTGCAAGTCCAGATATCCTCGCCGCGGACTATAGTAAGTTTCGCTTTCTTTAACTTCTTGCCGACGATCAACGCGGCTTTGGTTTCTGCGCTGCGCATCGGACAACCGCCTTTTTTGATCGCCACTTCATCGGAACCACGCGCCTCATCGGCGGCGGCGAATGACAACGGCCCCTCGACCAGCAGGTCAAAATCTCCAAACTGATCATGTGACACGCGCCCGCCGAATTTTTCGTTGTAATACCACAGCCAGCAGAGGAAGTCTCTCGCGGGCGTCAGATCATCGGATTTTTTGTCAGAAAACTGGACTGACGGCAAGTCAGCCTCCTGGATTCCAAGATCTTCGCAAAGCGTCCCTATATTAATATGTATAGGCTCGACGTTCGTTGTCTTGAAGAAAAAGCACACCAGATCATCCAGCTGGCTCTGTGAAGTTGTTCCGGCGTACATCATATTGCTGGCCAAGTCTACGACAAACGGGATCCCGGTCAGCGTCGGAGTCATCTTCATCAGATGTTTATCGATGATATCCAGCTTAATTTCACGCTTTATTTTGGCCGGAACGAATTCCGTCTCATTGGCGGTCATATATATCTGCTCTTCGCGCTGACAAAGTGTTTTCATCAGGACAGTCGGAATTTTGCGTTCTGCTTTGCGCAGGTTCAGATACAGATGCCCGCCGCAAATGGCGGTCTGATCATCAATCTTTGTCTCCATCAGATGCCTTCCGCTGGTCCAACCGAATTCCGGATCGTTTTTCAGCTGGTCAAGCGGGGCGGCGGCATAGGCGGCGAACAGTTCCAGATAGTTTTCCGGAAGCTTCTGGGAGAGCTTCAGCATGGTGACGTTGACGGGACCTTGTGTGAATGACATTTCGTTTTCCTCCTTGAAGGGGTTAATTATTGAGTAACAAAGGCTGGATTTTATTGTTTTCGGCTGTGCAGCCGCGATGAAGGTTGACGCTTTTCCCGTCCATCCATCCAGCGGCCAGCGCGTCTTTGCGCTTGGTATTCTGCTTAATATTGTAATCCTTGCCGCCGCGATCATTCAAGTATTTTTCAATAAGAGCGCCGCGACTGACAATTAAGCCAGGCGTTTGAGCGTCGCTGTGCTGCTTCTCGTAGATTTGCCGGGCCTTATATAATACTGAAAGAACCATTCCCTCAAGATAACACTTGCGGTATTCCTCTTTCCTGGCGGCCTTTCTGAATATCTTTGTTTTAATGTGCTCTGCGGCCATTTGGCAAGCCTGCCGCTTCAGATATTCATATACATACGTGCATATTTCTACATCGGAGGTATATCCGATAAATTGCAGCTTGCTGACTTTGGTTCCGAATGAAGTATAACCTTTCATAAGCACCCGGCAACCGAACAGCCGCGCCAGCCCGTTAGACAGAGACATTTCCCAGGCCGGAGTTTTTTGACGCATCGCGCAAATATCTTTGTGTTCAATCGTCTCATCCTGCGGAATAGCCTCCACGTCGCCAATGCTGATATCATGTTCCAGACATATTTCAATGGCCTTTGCCAGCGCTGCTGCGGCTTCGTTTTCATTCGGGCTTTTGCTCAGGGCAAGCAGCTTCTTAATCTTGTCTATGGCTTTTTCTTTCATAACTCCTCCTTAAAAAAGTTTTTTGATTTGGCCGCTGGTGGTTAATAATGGTTTCAGCCAGTTATATTCACTGGTGGCGATATCGTCAGGTTTGGAACTGTTGAAGGTTTCCAGGCGTTCAACCAGGCTTATTCCCCGCTTGAATGAATGTTTTACGATGATGCTGATATTGTCAATTTCGACAATCAGCAATATGAATTCCAGGTGCATTTGCGCCTTGAATTGCAGTCCGTTGACAGTGATTATTCGTTCTCTGATCATGATTTACCTTGTTTTAGCACTTGCTTGTCGCACTTTTCTGGAACATTTTTAGGCTCGTAAGCATCCATCGGCCATGCTATACCGGCCTTACATTTAATTGTTGTCACGCATTCTTCCCCATCAAATCCGAAATCGGCATGTTCACAATTCTCGCATGATTGGGTCGGATGCGCTTCGCGCCAGCATTGATGGCAGAGACCTTCAGTCAAATTTCCTTCCCAGCCAACGTCTCTTTTACAGCCTTTGCAAGTCATTTTTTTGTCCTGCTTTCCGGCCTGTAATATCTGTTAATGATATAGGCATCATACTGAATCCAGAGATTATCCGGCTCTGTTTTATACTTATTTTTATGCAGACCATTGTTATCAACTGTAATTATTTCATCATTGATTAATGCCTTTAAAATTTCAACAAAATTATGCTTGACGGGTTGTTTGTCATCAAGAAAAGCCCACATCCATTCATTGATAATATTGAATTCCTCAATGTTGTTCCAGGATTGGATCATCAAAGGCGGCCAGCATAATGCGCTGATTATTTCGACGGTTCTTTGAAGAGTAACAGTTCCATTATTGAGATTTATTACATCGGCGATAAACTCATAGAGATAATCTTTTGCCGGAAGAATTTCTCTTTTTACTGTTGGAGTTTTCATTATTTTTATGTCCTTTTGTGTGTTTTGTGGACTAGAACGGCACGGTGTCCGCCAGTTTCTTTTTCTCGTAATCCAATTTTTTCTTCAGGGCGTCGATCGCGCTCTTGGCTACAAACACGCTGTATGGCTGTTTTACAGTCTTGCGACCGGCAGCCTGGGCGATAATGCCGTCCAGATAGCCTTGATTGCGCTTATCCTCCGGTAAATAACCGCACAGTGTGCGCCAGGTCTGGTCAATCTCGCGCAGCTGGCGGCTGGTGGCGTTTGATCCAGTCAGACGTCCGCGCCAGTAATGCAGATCCACGCCGGAAGGCAGCGCAGCCTTGCCAATGGTGATCTGTTCCTCCAGGCGCGTTTCTAATGCCGCCATGACGTGTTCAAACTGGGGCTGCTTGAGTTCCGGACTGCCTTCGTGCATGATTCCGGTAATCTCATGGAGGATCTGACGCGCTTCGTTTTCTTTAAGTTTAGCAAAGCGGCGGTACTGGCTGAATTTTTTCAACTGTCCAAGCTGCCATCCGGGGCGCTGCTCGGTAGCAGCTTTGATTTCCTTCAGTACCAGTTCAGCGGCATCCGGGCCAATCGCCTTGCTACTGGTCTCGCCTGTCAGACGGAAAAGCAGCTGCCGGTAATCAGGATCGGACAAATGAGCTTCAGATTTGGCGATATGAATTTTTCTTATGTAGTCGATGGCTGCTGACATGATACCC
>CAIMFA010000095.1 GCA_903840185.1 uncultured Lentisphaeria bacterium
AGCGTTCATTCCACCACATCAAGAAATAAATCGCCCGACGATATTATTTTCTGCTGCAAGGTGTGCAACCAGAAATACCGGCTGCCGAAGAATTTAGGCGGCCAGCTGGCGGAATGCGCCAGATGCAAAAGAAATATGGTTGTGCCAAGGCTGTCGGACAGCGAGACGGGTACAGCTTCTCAGGAAAATGTCACCTTCTGGTGTAAATCCTGCGGCCAGAAATACCGGCTGCCGAAAGAGCTGGCGGGGCAGGAGGGGGAATGTGCCAAATGCAACACAGTTTTCGAAGTTCCCGCCGAATCAGAAACAAAACATCCGGAGATAAAGCCGGAAACTTCTGCCCAAATAAATCTGCAAATACCGGAACAGGGCGAGAAACGTTTTGAATCCAGGGCTGATCTGCCCACTCCGGGTAAACATCTTTTGTCCAAAACACCTGTGCCGGAGAAGACCGGATCTGCCCAAACCAGGCCGGCTACTACGCCGATGGTCATACCCAGGGCTGCTCAAGGCAAACATCCGGAGCGCGATGCGGAGAAAACCCAGACCTCCATTGCCATGACGAAAACTGCGCGAACAATGGTAAAATATGTGCTTGAGATTCCGGAGCGCAACTTCTTTTTTGTAAGCTTCTCTTTGATCATCGACTGGCTGATGCAAATCACAATGTTTTGCAGAATGCCGCGAAAAGTTGTAATTTTCCTGCTGTGTCTTATAACATCACTCACTGTGCTCATCACTTACAGCGGGATTAAAATGTACCAGAGGAGCGTTAAAGGGGGGATTCCGGTTAACGTCATGTGCGCAAGTTGCAAATTTTGCGAGACCAGGCCGGTCAATAATATTTTTACCGCCAAATGCTCCAAATGTAATGGTACGCTCGGGTTTCAATGGAAATGCAGTTATTGCGGCGGAGTTTTCACCCGGATCGAGAGGCAATCCGACGACAATCCGATTCAGTACGATAAGCTTGATAAACTGAAGCCGCCAGTCTGTCCGTTCTGCAATTCCGCCGCCGTGAAATATTCAGCTCCGCCGAAACCGGAGCCGCCCGGCCAGCCGAAGAAAATTAATCTCCGTAAAAACCGCAACTGATGCTGAAAGCAGTTGACCATTAGTGCACTGCAGCGTGATTAGAAATAAAGTTCTTTTTGAATAACGGAAAGTGCTTCACGGAGAAAATTACCGCCGATAGAGGAGTATTTGCGCAGCCATACAGTGCCGGTTCTGCCCGGCGGCAGGCTTGTGCCTTCAGGAACGGCAATATCGACTCTGTAATAGGGTTCCATCGGCTGAAATGAATTGTAATCAGGCAGCGGGTAACACATAATGCGTCCGCCGAAATAATTGATCAACGGCGACGGCGCAAGAATGACCGGTACCGGCGTCGCTGAAACTATTTTACCGTTATACGATTTAATGCCGTCCTCCAGGGCGAAGGATACGCTTTCATTGCCGTGGATTTTCTTAAAATCAGTTTCCTTGATGAACGCGGCAATAATCTGCCTGTCCGGTTCGTAAACTTCGCCGATAATTTCGCCTTTATGCAGCCATTTGCCCGGTTTCAGATGGATGTCATAAAGCGCGAAAATGCCGTTAATTGCGCTGGCGGTAGTCAAAAGCGATTTTTTATGGTGGAGTTCGTCCAGGGTGATTTCAGAATTTTTCATCGCCTGCAGTTTCGTC
>CAIMFA010000096.1 GCA_903840185.1 uncultured Lentisphaeria bacterium
GCCAGTAATTACGGCAGGACTTCGGCAGACATGGTTTATCAAAGCAGAGTAGGACCGAACAGCCAGAGCGCCAAAGACGAGAGGGCGCTGCTGAAAGACTTGACCCGTTATGATCCCTATATGAAAGATTCATTTATTCCCAGCTCCAGTATCTCCGGCAGCACTTCCACCCGCGGCAACACCCGGGTGGGCTATCAGATGGAGAAGCTTGAAAGTCTTAACAGCGGGGAATTGACCCCGGAGCAGTACAGGGCAACCATGCAGGATTTTATTCACTCACGGGAAAACACTCCGCAAGTTAAAAAATTTGATGCTAAATACGGTCCGCTCCTTCAAAAAGAACCGGTAACTCCGCCGAAACCGGCAGATACAGCGGCCAAGAAGGCCCCGGATAAAGAGAAAAAAAAGAGCGAGCTAAAAAACCCCATTGACGAATATCTTGACAAGCTGGCTGAAAAGCAGGACAAAGCGAAAGAGGCGGAATTGAAGAACAGCGCCGCCGCCGTGAAAGAGGAAATTAAAAAGAACGATGTTCCCGCAGATAAAAAGCCTGTTATCGGCACAGAGACGAAAAAGGACGCAAAAGCCGGAGACCAGGGGGTAAAAGCCGGGAATTCAGATGCCAAAGGCGCTGCCGTAAAATCTTGATGGCAGTTTTTTTGTTACTGAAATCAGGATATTATGCACAATCAAACGCTTATAGTGCATATATTTTGCAATTTTTGATTGAAAGTTTATATAAATCACTTGGCAAAGATTTGAAAATAGTTTTTCGAGTGCTAATTTTTAGAGTTTTATTGTAATTTTTGTTTGTGCGGTTTTTTGTCTATAATTTACAGGAGTTGGCAATGAAAATAGTAAATATTATTTTAAGTATCTTGATTCTTCTTCTCGCGATTGCTTCCGCGGTGTTTTCATATTTCCTGTTTGAGAAGCGCGAACAAATGGTAAAAGGCTGGGAGAAGATGGCCGTAACGGTCAACCAGGCATCTGCCGAACTGGACAAAGGGAGCGGCACAAATATTGCAAAATTGCTTTCTCCTGAACTGCTCAGCCACGAAAAATACTCCGAACTGGACAAGAATCTTGCTCAATTGACCCAGCAGGCGCAAAAGATCGTTCAGCAGCGCGACGACCTGGGGTCAACGATCAAAAAGATCGCGACCGTAACCGAAATGAAAAACATTCCCAATTCTGATGACTTCACCAAGATTGATGCTTATGCGGCGGCTAAAAAGAACGTTCTCGACTGGGTTGGGGAAAATAAGGAACGCCAGGACGGCATAATCAAACAAATCTGTGATACCGCGTCTAAACTGGATGTTTCCATTACAGCCGATGCCCTTAGAACACCGGAATATTCCGGCGAGATGCGCAAACTGGACGCTAAAATCGCGACTGTAAAGTCCAGGATCAGCAGCTATAATGATTCTTTTTCACAGATGGCACAGATTTTCGGCAGCAGCAGTCCCGACTTAAGCGATAATGCTTATTCAGGTTCGATTAGAAGTATTACTGATGCCGCGCAGAAGATGAAAGATGATTTAAGCTCCACCAAGTCATCTCTGGAGAGCACTAAAAATCAATTAGCCTCCCTGCAGTCAACTATCAAAGGCAAAGATTCCAGCATCCAGAACCTTCAGAAAGACCTCAAGGGCAGAGATGACCAGATTGCCAAGTTGAAAATGATCATCAGTCCGAACACCCCGTTCAAGGATGACTTCAAACTCTGGACGGAAGGCAGCCCGGAAGCCAGAATGGCGGTTCAGGGTAAAATTATCGACATCAACCGGAAATACGGTTTTGTCGTGGTTGATCTTGGCTCAAACACGAAAGTTGAGCAGGCTATCGGCAACAAGGTCAATCCGGTCAATCCTAAAATCACCAGCAACATCGATATGGTCGTTGCCCGCGGACTTGAAGGCGATAATACTCAATATGTCGGCAGAATTAAAATCATAAAAGTACACGACAACTGCTCCATCGCTAATGTTATTCCGGGTTCAACCGGGGACCGTGAAGTGAAAATCGGCGATACCGTTTATTTATCCAGTGACGCAGTTGCGGCAATGAGCAAATAAGGCAGGAAAACTGATGTTTAATTCAAAATACTATTTGATTGTAATTGTTGTAGCATTTATATGCCTGGCCGGATCCGTAGGGGTTCAGGTGCTGGAAATGAAAGAATATAATCTTTTCAATTCCCTGTCGAATAGATTTTTGAAAAAGAGTGCATCAACAACTGAAGCGGCGGCGCCTGCGGCAAAGAAAGTGGAAGCGGCCGACAAAGCAGCCCCAGCTCCGGCACCTGCTCCAGAGAAAAAATAATTATATGACTGCGCAACAGCTGCTGCAAGGCCTGAAAATGAAGAATTCATCCTTTGTGTATTTTTTCCCCTGTTTATTGTTACTCCTCATTGTTGTCTTTGCCGGAGGTTGTATTACTGAGCAGGAAAGGCGCGGGTACAGCAGTCTCCCGCAAAACCGTCCGGCAGACTGGGAAGACCGTCCATACGGAGATCTGCGTAATTAAGCTTTTTTTTGTTACTTTCCTTGCGATAACAGAAATAGTGGTTATTTTATTCAGACTTTAATCGGGGTATAGCGCAGCCTGGCTAGCGCGTCTGCCTTGGGAGCAGAAGGTCGAGAGTTCAAATCTCTCTGCCCCGACCATTTTTATCTCCCTTATAATTAATCTGTTATAAAAACACTATGTATTGACTTTCACGAAGTATTTTTGAATCTATTAAAAAATAATGTGATTGTTAATGATTTTATTTCAGGACAGGATATATTTATAACTGTATACTCTGCGCGGCTGAAAATTTAAGAATAGACGAGCAGGATTGTGGATTGGATTTTTTCGATCCGGCTGACTGGCGATATGAATATCGTCTGAAGAAGGAACGGAGAAATACGACCGCAAGACACTCGTCCCGCTCCAGCGGGATTGCGATCTTTTGAGTTTGGATTCGCACTCTTCGAGGCCTTCGATACCCCGGTATCGGCAGCCTCTCAGAATACGAACCAATTCTCAAAATCTTCGCAATCTATTTTAAATTTTCAGCCGTGTAGAGTATAACTATGCAGCGGAC
>CAIMFA010000097.1 GCA_903840185.1 uncultured Lentisphaeria bacterium
CCAGGCTAAAATCAGCTGTCCCTGCGCCGGCGTATCTTTCCAGTAGATCAGATTGGAGGTGGGATCACGGTAAACAAAACCGCTGTTGTCTTTCACTCCGGCATTCAGCGCCGCCACCATGGTGTCGGTGGAACGGTACTTCGGCAGATAGGCATAGCGGAAAATAGCGGTGCCGTCAATAACCGATCCGGCTTTGTCGGGTTCACCACCCGGCCTGTCCAACTGCTTAATAATCTCCTCCACATACGCCATCATTGCCGGCGGAGTACTGACTAACAGAAACTGCTTTTTGCCTTCCGAGTAGTTCAGCCGCTCAACCGTAGAGTTAGTGTTGTAACGCTTGACCGCGCCCTGGATAAACGGGGTTATATCCACAGCCTTGACATATTGCAGCGAATACACCCTGGACACGAACCGCTCCTGCGCGTCGTCCTGCAGAAACTCCAACTTTCTCACTTTCTCAGCATAAGCAGCGCTGAACTGGGCGACCGCCAGAATCAAGCCGGCTGCCAGAAGTAATCCTTTTCTTTTATTCATAATATTTATGTTCCTTGTTGTTTCTCTTATCATGCACTTAACATGATATTAATTGCTTTAATTGTTTTTAACTTTATTAGTTCTGCAATCATCTTTTTTATCAGCATTTTAATCTTCTCAGCGATAAATTATAGATTAATTGCAACAATAACTTTAAGTTTTATCATTCTACAACACATATATACTCTCCTGGTTATTGTTCTCTGTCACCTTTTAAAAACGGATGCTGGTTCAGAATTCAAAGTTCGAATGCAACGTCCCCGGCACTGGTTAAAGATTATATTTTATTTAATAATCAAACCTCCAGTTAAAAGTCTTTTTTACCATCATTAATTACTACTATTTTTATAAACATTACTTATTTCTCGTATTTTCATTGTTATGTTTGAGCAATACTCTATATTATAACATCTTTATTTAATAAGTAAACATTAAAAATAAAAAAAGTTCATTTTTTTTATGCGATAAAAAATAGGAGTTATGATATGCAAAAAATAGAACGAACAGATTGTGAAAAATAGTTATTGGAATCACCGGTTGATTTTTCTTCACGGAGTGCGAAATTAACATGCGTGGAATTCGCCAATAAATTTAACTCAGAGGATTTGCAAAATATGCGCATAATAAAGTTATTTATAATCCTGCCGGTTGTTATGGTTTTATTCTCCGGCTGTACCAGCAGTATCGGCGTTACCAGCACTACATCCAGGGAATGGTTTCAGCAAAACGGCAGCATGACCTTCAGGAGCAGCGAGCTCAGCAACACCTGCCGGAACTTTCTGCTGGCGCATCAAATGAGCAAATTTTATGACGAAGACCCGGAAGCGGCGGTCTATTGCATTTATCAGGACTACCGCAACTCTCATGATCGTGTATATTTGAGTATTCTTACTGAATTGTGTTATGTCGCCGGAATGAATGCTGACAGCACTGATCGGAAAATTGCTTTCCACGCCGCCTCCGCTTATTTCTCATCACAGTATTTGTTTAATAAGAATATTCGTCCGGATCTGCCCATGCCTTACGACATGGCTGTTTTTATGGCGGCCAGATACTATAACAGCTCGCTGGATACGCTGATTGAATATCTGAATGACAAGCGCATTGTGTTTAATTCCACCTACAGCATACCGGCGGTGGCCGGCTTGACATTGAAATTTGAAGCTCCGCTCAGCGAACTGGCCTGTCCGGTGGATAAAACAACCCGGGTCATATCGTGTTACCGTTTCAGCGCCAGGGGTTTTTACGTTTATTCCTACTCGCCCGGCATAGGCGTTCCGCTGATTGTAAATTGCGACAACCCGTTCCCGACGCCAAAACCATTCAAAACAATCCCCGGACGCTCATTCCATGCAACCTGCTTTTTGAGAATGGAAGATGCTGAAAATGGTATTGTCCAGACGCGGCTTGAATTATATAATACTCTGAATACGGATACGGTTAAAGTTGAAAATAAAAACGTCCCGCTCAGCCTGGATTTCACTACGCCGCTGGCTTATGAGCTGCGCAAGCCCCCGATTATTGACGGCTTCTTCACCATGTTCGATGCCGACATTCAGGATACTTACGGATTATTCGCCCTTGCCCCCCTGCAGAAAAATAAAATTCCGCTGGTTTTTGTACACGGCTTAATGTCCAATCCGCGAACATGGGCGCAGATGGTGAATATTCTGCTGGACGATCCGGACATACGCCATAATTACCAGATGTGGCTGTTTACCTACAGCACCGGCAATCCGGTGCTCTATTCCGCGTATTTGCTGCGCAAATCGCTGCAGGAGGCCAAAGCGGATTTCAATACCCCGGAAGCGGCGGCCAACTTCAACCAGATGTTCATTGTCAGTCACAGCATGGGCGGTTTGCTCTCCAAGACCACGATCCAGAATACCGGCAATCAATTGCAGGATAAGTTTTTGCCGGCAGCTGTACTGGCTAAGAAAAAACTCACTCCTGAAGAACAGCAGTTCGTGATGAATGTGCTGGTATTTGAACAGCTCGACTTTGTGAAAGGGGTTGTGTTTATGGCAACACCGCATAAAGGGGCGGACATGGCGACATGGGTTATCACCCGCTGGGCGTCATCATGGATTTCATTGCCGAGTTACCTGAAACTACATGTTTCAGAATTACGCAAACGGATAAATCCGGACGAGGATATTGAGAGTATGCATATTGACACCGGACTGGATAACCTGGCGCCGGAAAATAAAATGCTGAACGCATTGTCCGAAGTTCCTTTTTCCACAACCGTTCCTTACTATACCGTTTGCGGGAACGAAAATGCCGCCGGAGTCCCAGGCGGCACGGATGGCATTGTGCCGTACTGGAGTTCACATTTAAATTCCGCACAAAGCGAACTTATTGTCGAATCCGGGCACAGCGTGCAGGACAATGCCGCCGCGATTGAACAAGTGCGTAAAATCCTGCTGCTGCATCTGCGCACTATAGGAAGAATCAAATAGCATGGCAGGGCGTCATCACATCTTCAGAAAAATATGCATGGCGGCAGTAGTTGCAGCATACTGGCTGCTCAGCGCCTGGTGCAGCATGGTAGTGTACTATCATCTGCCGTTTCTGCCGCAATTCTGCGCATGGGGATACTGGCTGGTTACCGCCGCATTATCCATAACCGTTGTATTTGTGAAACGCAAACGTCTTATTACGTCAGCCGCCGCCGCAGTTCTGCCGCTGCTGGTGATTGCATGGTGGTTCACAATCACCCCGTCCAACAATGCCGACTGGCAGACTCCGTGGGCTAGAATGCCGGCGGTTGAAATCAAAAAAAATATATTGTCAATTCAGAATATCCGGGATTTCAATTATCGCAGTGAAAATGATTATGACGCAAAATATGTTTCCGGCGATTATGATCTGGATAAACTGGATAAGGTGATGCTGATCTTATCGTACTGGGACGGCAATACCGCCGTCGCTCACACTATCCTGGACTTCGGGTTTAACGACGGCAGATGGCTGACAATATCCTCTGAGACCAGATTGAAAAATGGACAGCGGCAGACTGGCCTCGGCGGGTTATTTAAACAATACGGCAGTCTGTTTGTCATCGGCACGGAAGCCGATCTGCTGATGCTGCGCACAAATTACCGCAAAGAACAGGTTTATATGTATCAGTTGCGGATTACCCCGGCGGAATGCAGAATCCTGCTGCTGGATTTAGTCAACCGCAGCAATAAGCTCATTACCCACCCGCAATTTTACAATACCATCACCAGTAACTGCATGACCTCGCTTGTTCCAAGTATGCGGAAAGTGGCTCACAACAAGGACTTGTTCAAAGATATAAGATTCCTGAAGAATGGTTATTCAGATCAAATAATCTACGAGCAGAACATAAAGTCGAAAGAAATTTCCTACGAGCAATTCCGGCTGGAACATTATATCACCCCAAGAATGCAGGCCGTGACCGACCGCGATAAATATTCAGAAGAACTGCACCGCCCCGCCATGATCAAATGGTGAATGGTCAATGGTCAATAGTGACCAAGCGACCAGTGACCAGTGACCACGGCTGGATAAAAAATCAAAAAAAAATCCCGGAATTTTATTCCATGGACGCAAAATGTCCTGCCCCAGCCGCTATCTTCTGTCACTGAACACCGGCATAATCATGTTCATTTTGACGCAACAAAACTAGTTTTGACCTTGTAATGAATTGATTTTATTATATGTTTAATTTTGTTTAACTTAATTTTGATAGTCTCAGGAGGAGTCAATGACGGAACAGACCCACAGCCAAATGGTTAATTTTATCTGGAGCATCTGCAACCTGCTCCGCGGCCCCTATAAACGCAATGAATACCGCAAAGTGATTATTCCGCTTACCGTGCTGCGTCGTTTTGACTGCGTGCTGGAACCTACCAAGGACAAAGTGCTGAAGGAGTATGACAAGCTCAAAGGAAAACCGGAAACTGTTATTAATGCCCAGTTGAGCACGATCACCGGCGAGACCTTCTATAATCTGTCCAGACTCAATTTTAAAATGCTGCTGGACGATCCCAACCAGATCGCCCCGAACCTGAACAGTTATATAAATGCGTTTTCGCCGAATGTCCGCCAGATATTCGAGCGTTTTGACTTCGGCGTACAAGTTAACAGAATGAATGAAAAGAATCTGCTGTTCAATGTGGTCAAAAGTTTCGCCTCCGATGAAATCGACCTTTCCCCGGCGAAAATTGATAATATGCAGATGGGCTATGTTTTTGAGGAACTCATCAGGATCGGCGCGGAGCAGTCCAATGAAGAGGCCGGAGAGCATTTCACGCCGCGCGAAGTAATTACCCTGATGGTCAATCTGCTGCTGTCGCCCGAAACTGACTTGCGCAAAAGCCATGTGGTCAAAACCATCTATGACCCGGCCTGCGGAACCGGCGGCATGCTGTCGGTCGCGGAAAACTATCTAAAAACCTTGAATTCGGAGGCGCAGCCGCATCTTTTCGGACAGGACTGGAACGATGAAGCCTGGGCCATCTGCCGCGCCGATATGCTCATCAAAGGAGAGGATTCGGACAATATCAAGCAGGGCTGCACCTTTGAACATGACGGTTTCAAAAAAGAGAAATTTGATTATATGCTGGCAAATCCGCCGTTCGGCGTGGAGTGGAAGCAGCAGCAGCGGGCCATTGAGAGCGAACACAACACTCTAGGCGATGACGGCCGCTTCGGCGCCGGTCTGCCC
Organism: uncultured Lentisphaeria bacterium; assembly: GCA_903840185.1. Taxonomy (GTDB): domain Bacteria; phylum Verrucomicrobiota; class Lentisphaeria; order Victivallales; family Victivallaceae; genus CAIPAT01. Next base: position 5,234 of record CAIMFA010000097.1, read on the forward strand.
CGTATCAATGACGGCGCGCTGCTCTTTCTGCAGCACATGATTTCCAAAATGCGGACTCAGGCGGACGGCGGCAGCCGCATCGGCATTGTCTTCAACGGCTCCCCCCTCTTTACCGGCGACGCAGGCAGCGGGGAATCCGATATCCGCAAATGGATTATTGGAAACGACTGGCTGGAGGCGATTGTCGCCCTGCCTGACCAGCTCTTTTACAATACCGGCATTTCCACTTACATCTGGATTGTCACCAACCGCAAAGAAAAGCGGCGAAAAGGCCGGATTCAGCTTATCGACGCCCGCGAGTTTTATGTTAAAATGCGCAAGAGCCTCGGCAATAAACGCCATCAGATCGGCGACGGCGAAGAAAACCGACCGGACCAGATTGCTGAAATCAGCAAAATCTACGGACGCTTCCAGCATGATGAAACGAGAACTCTCGATATTGACGGTTGCAAGAAACAGGTCATCGTTTCCAAAATCTTTGATAATGCCGACTTCGGCTACAGTAAAATCACCGTTGAACGCCCGTTGCGCCTGAACTTCCAGGCGAGCGCGGAACGCATCGCCCGGCTCAATGAAATCAAAGCTTTCATCAAAATCGCCGAAAGCGACAAGAAGAATGAAGTTATCCGGCAGCAGGAAATTGAAGCCGGACGCAAACGGCAGCAGGCCATTAAAACCATGCTGTCCGATCTGGGCAAAGCCACTAACGCAAAGCTGTTCAAAGACCGCGCAGCCTTCGTTAAAGCCTTGAAAGACATTGACCATAAAGCCGGAGTCCGCCTGTCGGGGCCGGAACTGAAAGCAGTGCTGGAAGCCTTGAATGAAAAGGACGAAACCGCGGAAATCTGCCGCGACGGCAAAGGCAATCCGGAAGCCGACGCCGACCTGCGCGATACCGAAAATGTGCCGCTCAAGGAAGATATTGATAAATACTTCAAGCGCGAAGTACTGCCCCATGTGCCGGATGCCTGGATTGATCACAGCAAAACCAAGGTCGGCTATGAAATCCCGCTCAACCGCCATTTCTACCGTTACGAACCGCCGCGCCCGCTGGAAGCCATCGCAACCGACATCAAAGGGCTGGAATCGGAGATCGTGTCGCTGCTGGCCGAGATCACCGGCAGCGCGGAGGGGAAATAATGTTTTTTAACCACGAAACACACGAAATACACGAAAGGGAAGGCATAATTTATGAAAAATAAAGCCTGCCCGCAATATAAGTCATCCGGTCTTAATAATCTGCGCCAGTTCGCGGCATCCGCGAATAATGGATATATGCAATGAATATTAGCAATAAAATTGTCACTATTTTGCAAAAATCAGTTGTTTGTGCTGGAAATGTAAACTATATTAGAAACAGCATACCCTTGAAGCCTCTCAACGATGCTCAAATGTCAGGGGTCTTTCTTTTTAATGGAGGACATTTATTATGAACCAGCCAATAGAGTTTTTAACTCCACGCTTAGTCGGCAAGCGTTTTGATGATCATTCCATTCCGTTAGAAATCCTAAAAGACCTGGCGGCTCTGGAAGAACTTGTCACCGAAACCGCCAAATGGCTGTATATCAAGGAACATCCTGGCAGAGAACGCGTCCCACGTGGATTTACGGACGGAATCTCAATTAAACTGACTGATATTGACGAGGGAAGCGCCATACCGAAATTAGTGCTCGTAATTTCTGCAGTGGCAGGAATGACACTGTTTCCCCCGGTAAATCAGGAATACTTTGAAAAAGCGCGGGAAAATATTATCAACGCAGTCGATGCCGCCGAACGTCAGGGTAGTGATATTGCAACTTATCTGCCGGATTATCTCCTAGGCTATTTTGACCGCCTGGGACGCAGCCTGCAGGATGATGAAAATATTGAGTTCAGACCGTCAAACCCCGCAAGGCCGGCGCGTTTGAATAAGGCTACGCGCAAGACACTGATTCTAGCGTCTTCCAAAGTGCAGGAGTATACCGAAGAAGTTATAATAAAAGGCTTCATCCCTGAAGCAGACCAGGGGAAAAAAACTTTCACGATTGCATTGCCGGACGGTCAAAGGATTGCCGCTCCTTTGGATACGATTTTCCGGGACGATGTTTTGAAAGCATTCAATAGTTATCAGGAACAGCAAAAAATAAACATTAAAGGCGTCGGGCGCTACGACAGACATGCAAGCCTCCTCAGAATCGAATCCATTGAAGATTTCAACTTTATTGATAAACTGGATATCGGCGAACGGCTTCAGGAATTGGCAAAACTAGAAGACGGATGGCTTGACGGAAAAGGCAAAGCTCCTGATCGTGAAAGTTTATTATGGATTGAAAAAGTATTCGAGGATAACTACGCATCATCGCTCCCGCTGCCCTATCTCTATCCCACTGCGGAAGGCGGCATTCAGGCGGAATGGACTCTCAACGACTGGGAAATCTCTCTGGAAATCAGCCTGAATGACAAGCATGGAGAATTCCAGGCCGTTAATGTCAAAGACGGACAGGAAAAAAATGCAGAGCATGATCTGACGAAGCCGGAGTCATGGGAATTGATTAACAAAGAGATTACGAGCATCGCCGGGGTGACCGCATGAATTTGAAGACTCTCCTTTTACGCCAGGTTCATCCATGTTTTGTTCAGGACGGGAAAATTACCTCGCAGGCATTCCGGCCAACACCTAAAGACGAGAATAAGTTATCGGTATATGATGGAGACAAAATATCTCCCGAAAAATCTTATAATCATTATTGCAGCCAGGCCGGCTGCACTTCGCATGGTGTTATGGCTGTCTCCAATGAAGAATGCGCGACTCAGGAATTGACGGTCATTGAAGACGGCATTCCTTTTCCGGAGCATTGTTCAATATGCTTTGATAATTTCAGCAAGAGTCAAATAGAAAAAAAAGCCAAACGTTTAAAAAGATTTGCGGAAGAACGAGGCTGGTTGTTTATCGCTAATGATACAACGCAAATTTGGCAGACGCCATCTGCAAAATCTTGGGATTTACCACAAATTGTTTTTCCTCCACTAGAAGATTTTAAGCCAAAACTCCTCGAATAGACTGCTCTGGCGGAGGGGAAATAATGTTTTTAACCACGAAACACACGAAATACACGAAAGGGAAGGCAGAATTTATGAAAAATAAAGCCTGTCCCGGATATAAACCTTCCGGCTTTAATATTCTGCGCCAGTCAGCGGCATCCGCAGATAAAAACAATGGCTTTCCGCAGATTACTCAGATGAACGCAGATAATTCCGGAGAAAATAGCATATGAAAACTAAAACCTATCCCAGATATAAACCTTCCGGCGTCGAATGGCTCGGCGACGTCCCGGAGCATTGGGAAACATGGAAAATTTCACATGGGTTTGAATTAACCGGTAGCGGAACTACGCCCCCTTCCGATGAAACCGGATGGTATGATGGTACTGTGCCATGGATTACTACTAGCGAATTGCGAGAGAATAAGATTACGACTACAGAAAAAAGTGTAACCGAAGAAGCTGTAAGAAAATTCTCGGCTTTAAAAAAATTTCCTGTTGGCTCATTAGGAATTGCAATGTAC
>CAIMFA010000098.1 GCA_903840185.1 uncultured Lentisphaeria bacterium
AAGCTGATGCACCAGCTTATCCACTGGAAAAGCATCATTAACTTCAAGAAAAAACGGTTCGTTTTCTATCATATAATATTATCTTTCGATATTTTTTATGCAGTTGATGATTTTTTCGGCTACCGAAGATACATATGGCTCTCTTAATATATCATCATGTTCCGAGTCAAAAGTATACAGTTCCATGTCTTTGCTTAAATTCTTCCATCCATAATATGGAAGTGGAATTTTACCTTTCAACGTTTCTTTCGCCATAAATAGAAATATTTTATCGTCATAATAATTTATGCAATAATTGCCTTGCGCATTCATATTGTGCCGGTATACTGCTTTCATATTGTTTATGGTCTGTTCGCTCCATGCATTTGCAAAACGCTGTGATATAAAATCCAGTTGTTCAAAATTCTGATCCTTGCTGAATTTGCGTTTCAGTTTGAAGATTAAATAATTAATGCAGTTTAGCGGTCCCCATTTTACAGCTGCAATAATAAGTTGCAGATATTTGTAAACAGATGGCTGAAGGTAGCAATAGGTTTCCAGTAAACCGAGAAATGCGACTTGTTTTCCCATTCTTCTTAATTGCTGCGCCATTTCGTATGCGATTATTCCACCTAAACACCAGCCGCAGATAAGATATGGACCTTCCCGTTGAATATCCAGTATTTCCGTAATGTAATAACCGGCCATTTCTTCAATGGATTTATGTGCTTTTCCCGGAGAATAAAGTCCGAGAGACTGGATACCATAGACCGCGCGGTCATCAAGATGATGTACCAGATTTATATAGCCTAGAATGTCGCCCGGTGTAGTGTGAATCAGGAACAGCGGCGGTTTGCTGCTGGAAGTCCCGGCAAGTTTGACAACCGGTGACCATGCATATTCCAGTCCGGAGTTATTCCAGATATAATCACATATTGAGTTAATTGAGGCGGTATTATATAATTGTTCAAAAGGAATTTTTATCCCGGTATGAGCTTCTATTTCCATCAGCAATTTTATGGCGGACAAAGAGTCTACACCTAATGTTACTAAATTGTCGTCTGCATTGATATGTTTTCTGTGCAGAACTTTTGAAAAAATCAGAAGAAGCTGCATTTCCAGCTGGCTTTGCGGTTCTGCCTGATCTGTTATATGCGTATAATTTTCTACTACAGGTTCCGGCAAGGCCTTGCGGTTGATTTTGCCGTTGGGGGTGAGCGGGATTGAATCTATCGCGATAAAACAGGCTGGCATCATGTATTCCGGCAATTGCGCATTTGCAAACTCACGGATATTGTTAATGTCATAACTTTTCGTAAATGGAACGAAACAGGCGACTATTGATTTTACACCTTCCTTGTCCATCAAATTAACCGCCGCGGCGCGTATGTCCGGATGCCTGGACAAAACAGCTTCTATGTCATCCGGTTCAATCCTGAATCCGCGGATCTTGAACTGCTCATCCATTCTTCCGGCAAAGATTAATTCCCCGTCCGGCGCGAAAATTACTTTGTCGCCGGTTTTGTACATCCGTTCATCTTTGACGAATGGGTTGTTCATGAAAGCGGCGGCTGTTTCCGCCGGTTTATTGAGATAGCCTTTGGCAACATTTGCGCCTGCGATATAAAGTTCGCCTGCGGTGCCGGCTGGAACCGGCTGTTTCAATTTATCCAGTACATATACATGCGTGTTCGCTATCGGCCTGCCGATGGATTCAGGATTGTCTCCAAGCGTGGCGATAACGGTTGTTTCAGTCGGACCGTAGGTGTTGATGACTCTGGTTCTGTGAACATGCTTATACCAGTGTTTGAAACGTTCCGGCGAAGCTTTTTCTCCCCCGATCACGATAGTCCTGACGCAGTCAGGGAATTCATGGTTGTTCACCGTGTCAGCAATTTCATGCCAGTAAGAGGTGGGAAGGTTTAGGAAAGTAATATTCTTCTGCTTTATAACGCTGAAAAGTTTTTCCGGGTGTTCCAGCACACCGTCAGGCATGAAGACTAATGTTCCGCCAGTCAGCCAGGTCGGGAATATTTCCTCTATCGAGATATCGAAGCCCAGCGTGCTGAATTGCAGAACGTTATCGTCAGCTCGAAGCGCGTAATTTTCAATAACCGAATAGTTGTGGTTTAATAGATTGCACTGCGATACCATTACTCCCTTGGGAATGCCGGTTGAGCCGGAGGTGTACATAATGTAAGCCGTATCGTGCATTGAAATAGCAGCTTCAGGAAGGGACGGCGGAACGCCGCCGGCATATAGCTGATGCTCTGACAAGTCAATGACTTTTATAGGTTTGGGGATATTCACCGGAATTTTGGTTTTGTCTGTCAGTGCGGAAAGAATGATTTGCGGGTCTGAATCATAAATCATTGCTTCAATTCTTTCTGCTGATTGCCGTTGCACATCCAGCGGCATATAAGTATATCCGGCTTTGAAGACGCCGATTATGGCAATTGCCATTTCCATTGACTTGTCTGTCAGTACTCCGATAATCCCGTTGCTGCTGATGCCATGCTGTAGTAAACATGAAGCCAGCCGGGTTGCCCGGTAATCCAGTTCGCGATAAGTCATTGAATGTCTGCTGCTTGTTACCGCGATCTTCTCAGGATATTTTCCAGCCTGTTTTTCAAATTGCCGGATATAAGGGGTCGCCAAATCATAATCCCGCTCAGTTTTATTCCATCCATAGAGAACTTTGGCTTCCTCCACGTCGCTCAGTATGGATATATTGCGGAGGGAAGTTTCTGGCGATTTTTTCAGGTTTGCGCAGAAGTTCTGGAAGCAATCAATAAATTTTTCAGTCTTTTGCTGGTACAATTCCAGTTCAAAGTTGCCTGCCTGGCATATTTTTACTATGAACGCTGTTCTGGGAATTTTGTTCAAATTATTGTACCGGATGAAAATATCGCGGCAAAAAGTTTTTTTATTCAGAACTGTTTTCAAACCTGCTTCCACTTCTTCAAGATTAGCTTCCGCGGTTTTTGATAAATCAATTTTAATCCTCATCGGCACAACACTGGCGAAGATAGAAGGAAAATCACTGACAGCCTGGTAAGAAGTGTTTATTGGAATATCAAATTCCTCTTCGCCGGATACTCTTGCCAGAAACATCGCGAAGACTGATACCGGAGTTGTTGCGGGTGTAATTGCAAAATGAAGATCTGCAGTGCGGATACAATTTGAACATATCTTATCTTCAGTTTCCAGAATTGATATCTCCGGGAACCGCAGTGTCTGCAAACTCTTTTCCCAGAACGCTTCCGAAACAGCGCATTCTTTGTAATATTTATCCAGCAGTTCACGACTAAAATTTTCTGTCAGGATATTGCCGGACAGCAGTCCAATAGAGGCGATGTTGACAGCATTACCGACTGTATCGGTTATTTCAGACAGCTTGACAACCCCGCTGACTGCCGCGATAGAAATACACTCATTCGTTATTTTGATAATTTGTCCGGGAGCGGCAGTTATATTCTCCATTGAGACGCTGACTTTATTTACTATGTAAAAAACGTTGCCGGAGGCGAATTTAAGCGTTCCCAGCGGATTCCAGTAATTGCCGAAATCGAGCGCCCTTGCCAGTGCCGAAATTTCTTCGACGCTTTTGCTGAAGTCAATGGTGCAGGCATCCGCCGGCCGCAAATATGGTGAATTGTAAGTACGCCGGGTTAAATCCTGAGTTTTCGGAGTAACCGATTCGCTTTTAAAATCAAGCACCAGAGATTTGAATGTTTCGAGCGCTGCTCTAGTACATTTCATATTAAGCGATTCTGATGTATCATCCGGGTCGATTGATACATCCTGCTGTTTAAGAATCGCGCCTGCGTCAATTTCGGTTGTCATTTGATGCCAGGTGACGCCGTGCTCGTGTTCATGGTTGATTATCGCCCAGGCTGTTGCATAGAGACCGGCATAGCGGGGCAGGGGGGCGTCATGATAATTGATGGCGTATTTCAGCGGCTGGTCAAGAATATGCTGGTCCAGGATGCAGCTGTTGATTATACTGAACAGATAGTCAGGACGAACAGATGAAACAATATCTGAAATCAGCTTTTTTTGCGGATGATGGCATGGAATGTCGTTTTCATCCGCCCATTTTCGCGTCTGGGAATCATCCGTGAATATCCCGTTGATATAAAATTCATTGTCAAGCAGAATCTCGCCTGCTGCTTTGGTAAGTGAGGTTTCTCCGAGAATATAACAATCTGGACGCCTGCGGATGTTTTTTTGAAGAATGATTTCAGATATTGAAGCGTGTGGATTTTTTGTCAGCGTTTCCGACAGATAAATATAGTCTTGAAATAATACCTCAATGTCTTTTTCTTCGAAATGAGCGGTATCGTATTCATACCAGCCATAAAGCATATTATCTCTTTCTTCCAGCACAATGATCAAACTCATTTTGGCAGTATCACTGCCTAATTCTTCGTAGCACACTTTAAAAGGGGATGAATCTGTTTTCGGCCATGGGAGATTCTGCAGTACCATGAATATCTTGAATAACTGCTTTTGGGCGGTTACTGTTTCTCCGCAATTTTTGATTACGATGTTGTATGGAATATCTTGATTCTCATAAGCTTCCAGCAGGGTGTTTTTTACTTGTGTCAAAAAATCGTTAAACGGTGGATTGTCTTTGATTTCGTTTCGCAGAGCAAGCGTATTTATAAACAGTCCCATGATATCTTCAGTTTCCGGCAGATTCCGGTTGGCGATTGTGGTTCCGGTGATGATATCTGTCGCTCCGGTGTATTTATGTATTTGAAGCTGCAGTAACGCGGTTAAAACCATAAACAGGCTGGCATTGTTTTCCGC
>CAIMFA010000099.1 GCA_903840185.1 uncultured Lentisphaeria bacterium
GGCAATGGCGGCAATGATAAACTGTCCGAAGAATTTTGTCCCCGCTTTTAGCGCCAGTTTGTCATCAATCAAGCCCAGCGCCGTGGCAAGAAATGCGCCCAGGCATATAAAAAACACTCTGCCGCCGACATAGTTCACTCCGGAAACGTTCTGGGACAAATCACGGGAGAATGAGCCGGAATTGAACGCATTAACTGCGATGTATCCCATAATGATTGCCAGTATCCATGCTGAAAACATCGCTGCGCCGCCCATCAGCGGAGTCGCTTTGGCATGCTTTTTATGATCCTCGCATTTCGGACGGTCCATAAAATCCGCTTTTTCAGCTATTTTTTGAAAAAGCGGGGTAAAACTCAGCGACAGTACCGCGCCAAGCAGGAACACAAACAAGTAAAGGTGCTGCCATAAGATCATTTAGATTCCTTCGTATTTGTTTTGACTTTTACATTGAAAAATGCGAAAGTTTCAGTATTCTTAAATCAATTAGTATTTTTACTATAGCAGATATTGTTTAATTTTAAAATAGAAGATTACAATTATGAGATCACAATATGTTTTCGGACCGGTTGCCTCCAGACGGCTGGGTGTATCGCTGGGGATTGATCTGGTGCCGTCCAAGACCTGTTCGCTGAACTGCGTATACTGCGAAGCCGGCGAAACCGACGCGCTGCTGCTGGAACGTAAGGAATATGTTCCTATTGACGAGGTACTGGTTCAGCTTGAAAAAGTGCTGGAGTCGAATATCAAAATTGACTATCTGACTTTTTCGGGGGCAGGGGAGCCGACGCTTAATTCCGGGATTGGACGGGTCGTTGACTTCATCAAGTCCCGCTATCCCCAATATCCGGTCTGCCTGCTGACTAACGGAACTTTGCTCGGCGATCCGCAATTGCAGAAGGAAATTGAGAAAGTTGACCTTGTGATTCCCTCGCTGGACGCATCGTCGCAGGAGGAGTTTGACAAGATCAACCGCCCGGTTCCAGGTCTTGATTTTGATTCGTTCTGCCGCGGCTTGTTTGAATATGGCAGAATACGTACTTCAAAAGTGTGGCTGGAGCTGTTTATTGTGCCGGACGTAAATGATTCCGACGAGTCTATCGCCAGATTCGCCGGAATTGTCAAAGCCTTTAATCCGGATAAAGTTCAATTGAATACCCTGGACCGCCCCGGATGCGTTGACTGGATAAAACCTTCCTCGCGTGAAAACACGCTGCGGTTTGTCCGGGCGCTGGAACTGTTTGTGCCGGTGGAGGCGGTCGGGCCTTTCAGATACAAGAGCGCCGCTCTGCGGTCGGATGTCAGTCTTGAAGAATTTGATCAGCAGATAATTGACCTGGTTGGCCGCCGCCCTTGTACGGTTGACGATTTGCGGGTGGCCATGGGCGCTGACGAGAAGACAGTGAAAGCGCATCTTGATCTCCTGCTGCGTTCCGGCAGGATTCAATCCGAGCGGCAGCCCAGAGGCGACTTCTTCAGTCTGGCCTGAGACCGGGACACGGACACAACGGACATAGCGGACATATTAAAGTATACAGATAAATAAATGGCAGTTAAAAAAGAAGAATTTGTTGTATGGGCGGGCGGGACTAAAGACAAGGTGCTGCACTATGGACAGGCTTTAACTCCGCCGGCGGGGTGGATTTTTGTGGAGAGCGGAGATGCCGGATTAACGCGACGCCTCAAGGTTGCGGGGGATTACTGGCTTATGGTTCATCGCCGCCGCAATCGCATTGAAGCAATCGGGCTGTGGATTGCCGCCGATGTCGTTAAGAATGTAAAGGCCGGGCTGGACGCGGAACGTTCAGACCCGTCGCATTTAAAAAAACTGGAAGCTGGCAAAAAATACCGTGAGGCGAAACAGGAAAAATATGAAGTCGAATTCCGCAACGCGGTTTTGTCTTTTCTGGCATTTGCCGGAAAGTGGTCGGCGTTTGCGGAGAAGTTTGCCGATGCCGTGACCGTCCATGCCGTGCCGGTCGGCAGCGGTACCGTTGCCAGAACACAGTTGATTCCGCTGGAACGCCGGGCGGAAGCGGCGGTAATTGCCTGGATGCGTCATCAGACGACCGCGTATGACAATATGTCCATTGCCCGCATCAAAGGCGAGAGGCGCGAAGTCCGCCGCAGGCTTGCTGAACGTTCGCGTCAGCTTCTGAGCAAATACCGTTCCGGCGAAGACGTTGATACAAAGCTCTGCCCGTTGGCGGCGAAGGTATTGAAATAATAGAAGAGGTAATTGCATAAGTAGTCAGAATTCATGAGTCAGAAGTCAGAATAAATCGAGAGTTTTTAGTTCGAATTTCATTCTGAATGCTAGATTCTAAATTCTGAATTCCTGCAAAACTTGAGTTTTGCAATTATACTATGCACGGCTGAAAATTCAACTATAGATTGCTGAGATTTTGAGAATTGGTTCGTATTCTGAGAGGCTGCCGATACCGGGGTATCGAAGGCC
>CAIMFA010000100.1 GCA_903840185.1 uncultured Lentisphaeria bacterium
ATCCAGATGTCAAAGGCTTCCGGCGCGCCGCGTCCGTAAATCGAAAACGGCCGTTCCAGGCGCACGAACATACCATTGACTTTTTCCGGGAACAGCACCATATTGCGGTTGTCCGGGACAGAGAGAGAGAGAAGTTCGAATTTTTCGAGGTCGTCGGTAACGGCAATCCCCCCGCAAATGCCGTGGCGGGTGTCGGCGGCGAAACAGAGATAGCATCTGCCGTCGATAACGGTGAGCCGCGGGTCGTACACCTTTGTCATTTCTCCCGTCAACGGAACCGGCAGTACCGGCTCCGGCTTGATTTGCCATTTAATGCCGTCATCGCTTAACGCCAGTCCCAGATTGATTTTTTGCAGCTTAAAAGCTTCCCCGCCGAGGCGCTGCATGTCTGCTTTGGTAAAGTTGTAATCATTCCGGAACAGCATGACATATTTGCCTTTAAATTTTGTGATTCCGGCATTATAGGTCTGCGTTGACTCAAACGGCATCATTGACGGCTTGATCAATGGATTGTACTGCGATTTCTTCAGAATTGAACTCATAGTAATAATTTCAGACTTCCTGACCCGCCGCTCGGTTTGTTTGGGTATGTGGAAAAAGGCAATGTACTCTTTTTCAGTTTTTTCCATGTCGCTTCCAGCCCTTATTTCGCACTCCGTGGAGCACAAAACATCCATTGGACGCGACATGGAAAAAAAGAGCGACATAGGCTTTTTCCACGGATCAGGAAGTCTGAATTTCTCTCATATATTTATATACGGCATTTAAAAAAGGGCGTAAAATCAGGTCATTTTTATTTGCCAGCCACCTTGTCAATTTCCGGTTCAAGTACGGCCCAGATCGCGCCGGCAATTGCTTCCATGCCGCGGTCGCCGGGATGCCAGTTCACGCCGCCATGAGAAAAGTGTCCTTCGCTTTTGGCTTTATTCAAAGGGTCGTCGGCCAGTTTCCCGAGCGGAACAAATTTGGCGCCCTGATTCTTTGCGGCTTCACCGATCAGCTCTGACATTTTGCCGCCGCCCCAGTTGGAGACGCAGATTATAACCGGATTGCGGTCGCCTTTTAAATCTTTAATCATCGCTTCGTATGGTTTCTGCAGTTTCTCCTCGGTCAGCGGATTGCGGAAGTTGTCGCCAAGCTGGATAATAATGATGTCGGCGGTTTTAGTAACGGATGGATCCCACTTTGAAAAGTCTTTCTCCACCACGCCGCCGGGCAGCGAAAGCTTCGGCGCGGTCTTTTGCGTCTTAGCAAGTTTATCACAGATTTTCTTATACAGAACGTGAGCGTAATCCTTATCCTGGCTGGTCGCGGCCATGCCCCAGTCATAGTTCCAGCCGATCTGCGGTGCTTTACCGTGCTGCCGGATGCTGTTACCGATAATCACGACTTCTTTGATTTCCCCGGCAATGACGCCAAGACCGTTGAGGACGAACACCAATGCTGCTGTCAGCCACCATTTTTCGAACATTTTTTCAGTCTCCTTGTTGATTATTTTGACGGCTTTTCCGATAAAACATTCCAGACG
>CAIMFA010000101.1 GCA_903840185.1 uncultured Lentisphaeria bacterium
CGTGTGCTCTTCCGATCTAGCCGTCTTTATATCACGAATTAAAATTATTTAATATATTTGTTAACAGGTATTGCTTTTTAATTGGCTATACATTATAATAGAATATGAAAAGTTTTTCATAAAGTGCAATGCAGGCTGTAAAAAGTTTCACAAAGGGATAATTGATGAAACGTTCTAATATAACCGAATTGGCGCGCAAGGCTAATGTGTCAGTGGCGACCGTGTCCAGGGCCATGAATAATCATCCATATGTTAAGAAGGATGTATACGACCGGATTATGAATGCCGCGCACGAAATGAATTATACTCCCGGCAATATTGTGCGTAAAAAACGTCTTGGAATCATCATTGAAGATTTCGATTACAATATGATTGGCGCGTACTCCAGCAATGTTCTGATGCATCTCAGCAAGTATTGCGGTATAAACGGATGGGGAATGGAAATTGTGCCGTTCAGCGATCTGCAACTGCTGGAGGAGAGTTTTATCAAAGTGGCGATTTCCATGAGTCCGCGCATTATAGGAAAGTTGAAACATACCAGAATTATACCTTTCAACTGGAGAACTGACGGCTATCCGGCGGTGCTTTCAGATTACAGAAATGAGATCAGGATTGCAATTGAACACCTGTTTGAACGGGGCTGCCGGCGTCCGGTAATGTGCCTGCCTGGACGTGAATCGCCTGCGATAATCAACAGTATCGGAGAACGTAAAGCATCTTTTCTTGAACGTCTTAGTGAACTGAATCTGCCTGGCGGCGAAGGGGCGATCGGGTATTTGATCGAAGGCAAGCCGGTGGAGGTAATCGGCAAACTGTTGAAAAATAATCAGGCCGACTCTATAATTATTGCCGGAGAAGACATGTTGTATCCGGTTAACTACGCTTTGGACATTCTCCGGTATAAAATACCTGAAGATATTTCAGTGATTTCCTATGAGAACAGAATGATATCGGAATATATGATTCCGCCGCATACGGCAATCGCCCAGGATTTCGACAGTCTGGCAGATAATGCGCTCCGCCTGGCCGATAAAGCATTGGACGGCACATTGGAGCCAGATGCTCAAATACTGGTCTCCAGTAAATTAATCGTCAGGGAATCAGTAAAGTCTATTTAAAGTTTTTATATACTGAACAATCCAAAATTAAGGAATGAAAAATGAAAAATCATCAGAAGTTGCGCAACGGTTACAAGTCTTTTACGCTCATTGAACTCCTGGTTGTGATCGCTATTATCGCAATTCTTGCCTCAATGCTGCTTCCGGCGCTGGGCAAGGCGCGGGAGAAGGCAAAAGCATCGGCATGCACTAACAATTTGAAACAACTCGGCCTCATGTTCTCGACTTATTCCGTTGATTATAATGATTACCTGATTTACGACAGTTCGACCAATGGCAAACAGTGGTTTTATGTGCTGAGCAATAACAGGTATTTGAAGACCACCAATCCCGTGGATGATAAAACCATAAAGTGTCCGGCGGATATTCACCCGTGGTTTAATACCACAAGTTATACGCATAATCCTTTTACCACTAATCTTTATGACACCGTAACTACTACCCCTTTCGCACCGATGAAAACCAGCAGGTTTAAGAAACCAAGTCAGACGTTTTACTTTATGGATATGCGCGGAACGGTCTCATATCCTGAAGGCGTGTTGATTATTAATCCATGGGTTGCGGACAATTTAACGGCGTTTTCATTCCGGCATGGCGGCGGCGGAGAGGCCGCCAATAACGGTTACGCCAATACTTTGTTCATTGACTGCCATGTCGGCGCAGTAAAAGCGCCGATCCCTGCAGATCTTTATCAGCCGTTCTGGGGACGCCGTTAATCAACCATAATTTATTATCACTCCGTGTAGATAAGAGCCCGCTGCAAGGCAGCGGGGACGTTCATTAATCCGACTTGAAGAATATTATTTTTATTTTAGGGAATATCATGAGAATCACCGCTACTTTTCTTGATGAAATCAGTACTGACATCCCGCACCAGAACTGGGGTTATGCGGAATGGGACCGGGACTTTAAGGCCATGCAGCATATCGGAATCAATACAGTGGTCATGATCCGGTGCGGCCTGGAGCGTTTTATAACTTATCCGTCGAAAATCATGGTGTCGGAATGCGGCGCTTATGAGCCGCCGGTGGACCTGGTTGATATGTTTCTGGAACTGGCGGAAAAGTATGGAATGCGTTTTTTCTTCGGCACCTATGTCGGCCACCGGGAATGGTGTGACGGCGGGATTGATTATAAAAAGGAAGTCGATCTGGACAAGCGGATAGTTAATGAAGCCTGGGAACGCTACGGCACCCGCAAAGCATTCAAAGGCTGGTATTTATCCAAAGAAATCAGCGTTAATGTTAAACCTGTTGTCCATGAATTTGTCGAACTTGGCCGCTTCTGCAAAGAGATTTCCGGCAATCTGCCGGTGATGATTTCGCCGGGAATGCTTGGACGTAAAGCCTGGCTGCCGACGGATATAGACGCCCATGACCTCGATTTTGAGCGTCATTATCGTGAATGGGATGAAATCATGGGAACGATCGCCGGCAATGTCGATATTGTGGCATTTCAGGATGGACATGTTCACTTCTGGGAACTTCCGGAAGTTCTGAAGATAAATAAAGCGCTGGCGGATAAGCATGGTCTGGACTGCTGGACTAACAGCGAGACTTTTGACCGTGATATGCCGTTCCGTTTTCCCCCGATCAAATGGGAGAAGCTGCTGTTGAAATTAAAAGCGGCGGAGGCGGCGGGGATAAAAAATACCATGACTTTCGAGTTTTCACATTTTATGAGCCCCAACTCCTTCTGGCCGCAGGCTGGCAATCTCTATAATCGCTATCAGGAATACCTGCTCACCGTAAATCCATAATTCCACGGGTGCTTTTAAATTAAGATGGAAAGTATAGTTATGAAAATTCAATTAATGTTGCTCTGTTTGTTCACTCTGACAGCGTTGAATGCTGTGGAGCCCGCTTTTGATAATGGCGGTTTCGAAAAGACGTTATGGAAGGGTATTCCTGCCGGCTGGGGCGGCAAAGCCGTAATGAGCGACGGAAAATCCCGGCCGCCCAATTCGGCATTGGACACGGAGGAGTTCAAGGAAGGCAGGCAGAGCCTGAAACTTGAACTGCCCCCGCTGAATAAAGTTATCATTATCGGGACTCAGTTAGGCAGGGTGATTCCAGGCAAGGTGTATGAAATTTCCTTCTGGTATCGGATAACCGGAGACTGCCGGATCGCATTACGGGAAGATCATATTATGGCAGGCGAAAAATGGAATGAAAAGCTATTTAAAAATTTCATTATAGTGCAGGGCGCGACTGCCTGGAAAAAAATTACCGGCAAAATCACGGCGGCTGACGGCGATGATCAGTTGGGGGTTACCATCTTCATTGATAAAGGGCCGGGTACGGTCTGGCTGGACGGTTTTGAAATTAAGGAGTATATAATCAGCGCAGGAGATGAGGTGGCATTCCGCATGACTCCGAATTTTTATACTCAGAATAATATTTTTTCACTGGCCCGGCAGGCGCCATTAATGCTGTATCTGACTTGCGCCAATAAAGCACAGCACAAATACGCTAATCCGCGGACTGTAATCGAACTGCCGGAAGAAATTAAGCTGCTGAGTTGCGGTTACGATTCCAGAGAATACAAACCGGCGTTAAAAGTCAGCAAAAACGGCCAGGCTTACATTCGTTATGAATACACGCTGGGCCTGCCGGGTGTCGTGATGCGTGCGCCTGATTTTTCGCAGACGACGTTTAATTCGGTAGTACCGCTGTTATTCACTGAAGCCTCAGCTTCGGATAAAGTATATAAATGTTATATTACTTATCAGGATGATACTTTGACCAGCCAGCCGTCAGGGTTTGATATTCGCATCAGTGACGCGGTCATACCGGCAGCGGCGCCGAAATATTTTTCCACCGGGATTCACAGCGGCACCAGTATTGAATTCTATGGCAAGCCGCTGGAAGATTTTATGGCGTTTTATAAAAATTGCGGGTTCAGCACTATTTACCTGCCGGAAGTGTTGCGCGCCGGCGGTATTACCCCGGAAGGTTTCACCCGCAATCCGGCTCCGTTATACAACGCGGCAAACGGGCTCGGGCTGAGCGCTTACGCCTGTACTAACACCCTGGTCAACGGTTACATGCTCAGATATACCGCCGCCACCGCTAACTCTCCGGACGAATTCAAGTTAAAGAATGCGTCAGGCGCAATCGATAAAGGCGCTTTTGACCCGGCCTATATCAGCCGCAAGGGCGAATGGTATGTAAAAGGTGTAAACAGTGTGGTTGAAAGCGCTGTAAAGCTGAATGCAAAAGGTATCTGGATCAACTGGGAGCCATGGATGTTTGTCGGCGATAAGGGCAGCTTTACTGAATTGTCGCTTAAAGATTTTGCGAAGTTCGCCGATTTGCCGGAGAATGAAGTGCTGTCAACCCCGCCTCTGGAACTGTTCAGAAAATACCGGGAAAAATTTTATCTGTTTCAATCGTCACAGTGCGGTACAGCAATGAAAGCATTGATGGAAATCGTCCGGAAGCGCAGCGAGGAGTTGAATCATCCGCTGGAAATAATCATCTGTACCGGGGCCGCTTTTTTTCGCGAATCCGGGAAGATTGAGTCAGAGAAGGAATACCGGCGTACATTCATGACTGAACAATGGATGAAACATTTCAATTCAGTTTCATCCTGGTACTATCTTTACTTCAATTCCGATGATTATCTTGACGCCAGGCAGAAAAAACTCATTGACGCCGGCTTCCGCATTCCTGAAACCAATATTTTGCAGCCTTCCAGTCATTTTACAACGTTGCGCGAAGTTGAACAAACGATGGAATTTATTGGCAGGCAGTGTGCCGCTGACGGCAGGGCAAACGCAAAATATATTCATCTATCTCAGAATCTGCAGTGCGATAAATGGGTTGTTACTCCGGCGGAAATCCGGATTCAGATGCTGGCGGCATTTCTCGGCGGAGCGGACGGTATTGATCTATATTATTTTCCGCAGGGTTATGATGGCGAATACTGGCGCAATGCCGCCGCGGCCAACGCTGAAATCGCGATGTTTGAAGATTTTGTCCGCAAAGGAAAAAGACTGAATTCGAACGCAAATATTACTCCGCTGACCGCGCTTTTCAAAAGCGGGGAACACGATTTCAGTCAGCGCATTGCAGTCAGGACATTCGAGAAAGACGGACGGATTATGGCGGCAGTATGCAACTTTGATTTCAACATCCCGGCGCCGGCTGAATTGTCGTTGACGCTGCCGGATAATCAGAAATATGCAGTGACTGCGCCATATGAAAAAGAATATTATCACGGGCCGTCCAATCCGTGGCTGACTGCTGCTGAGTTACGCAATATCCCGGTGCTGGTTCCGCCGTTGTCTGTGAAGTTCCTGGTAATCGAACCATGGCAGGACGGCAAAGATTACGACAGCGCTGTTGACCTGAATAAAATCCGTCAGGATAATGAAAAACTGATCCCGGCACTCGATCAACGTTTCCGTGAACAGCAGAAAGAGGTGGATAAAGTCCTGCGTGAAATAAAAGGCGAGTCAAAAGAAGAGTTCAGCTCGGCGGGCAAGTTCAAACCGCTGAATGATAGCGGCTTTAAAACTGAACTGAAAGAGCAGGACGGCAAATATTGGCTGACCGTTGCAACCGGAAGTCAGCAGCTGACTGTCGCCCCGGAAAACGGAGCAATGGTTGTTCAATGGCAGTCCGGCGATAAAACCATGATTTCTCCTAAAAACGGCTCTCAGGTGTTAGGAAAAGACAAGTTCTATCTGCCTGCCGGCTATGAAGGCGGAATTACCGGAACTTATCAATTTGAGAGCCAGGCTGTTGATGGCGGAAAATTAAATCTGGTTTTTCGCAAAGACTTGATCAAAGGCGCACTCAAAGGTTTGACTATCTATAAAACGTTAATAATCGCAGGCGACAAGCCGGATTTATCGATTAGCTACCGGTTAGTCAACAACGGCAGGGAAACAGTCACTGCCGGGTTCTGGTCGGGTAATATTTTCGAGCTCAGCAACTGGAAATATAAACCCGGAATTCAGATCGGCAGCAGACAGTTTACCGCGGCTGATCTCATGATTGTTACTTATTGCCGGAACGAAGGCCGCAAAATAGCTGCA
>CAIMFA010000102.1 GCA_903840185.1 uncultured Lentisphaeria bacterium
CATTGATAAGCGGTTTAAAAAATCTCTGACCCATTTATTGGTGCTGTGATCGCGCAGATAGCGCGGATCGCCTTCCTCGACGATACCCTTAATCTCTTTATCCAGAATAATCACCCGGTCCGCCACGCTGTAAATACTGTCCAGTTCATGCGTAACAATCACCATCGTGGTTTTCATGGTTTTGCGCAGTTCCAGAATCAGCTTGTCCAGTTCCGCCGAAGAAATCGGGTCCAGTCCGGCGGACGGTTCATCGAAAAACAGGATTTCCGGGTCCAGCGCCATCGCCCTGGCCAGTCCCGCACGTTTTTTCATTCCTCCGCTAATCTCGGACGGCATGAAATCCGCAAATGCCTCCAGCCCGACCAGGCTAAGTTTATATTTGGCTACAGCCGAAATCATTTCCGGTGAATAATCAGTAAATTCTCTCAGCGGCAGCGCAATATTCTCCTCCAGAGTCAGCGAACTGAAGAGTGCTCCGGACTGGTATAAAACCCCGAATTCCCGCGTCAACAGATCACGTTCCTCCTCCGTCGCGCTAACGATGCTGCGCCCTTTGAGCAGGATATCGCCTTTCAACGGCTTGCTTAAACCAATCATATGTTTCAAGGTGGAACTTTTGCCGCAGCCGGAACCGCCGAGAATTACGAAGATTTCCTCTCTGCGGACTGAAAAGTTCAAATCCTTCAAAATGACATAATCATCATAGCCGACGGTCAGGCCGGTTACTTCAATAACGTTTTCTCTGGCGTCAGGCATTTTAATATGGTATCCCCGTGATATAAAATACAAGTAAAGGATAAATGAACGTGACAAGCGCGTCCGCAATAACGATCAGGAATATTCCGCTAACTACTGACGAGGTCGTCGCCCGCCCGACGCCTTTAGCGTCATTCTGCGCCTCCATGCCGCGCAGACAGCCGACGCTGGCGATCAACACCGCAAAAATGACACTCTTCAGCAGGCTCTCAAATATGTTGGCCGGTTCTATCGCCTGCAGGGTGCGTCCGTAGAATGCGGAGAAGGTGATATCGCTGGCCATGATCGACACCAAAGTTCCGCCGAGAATGCCAATGATGTCGCCGATAATCGTCAGCAGCGGCATGGCAATAAACAGCGCCATTATCTTAGGAACCACCAGAATCCGCTCCGGCTTGATTCCCATTGTGGTCAATGCGTCAATCTCTTCGGACACTTTCATAGTGCCGATTTCCGCGGCAAAAGCTGAACCGGCGCGGCCGGTGCAGATCATGGCGACCATCAGCGGGCCCAGTTCGCGGACAATCCCCAGTCCGACCAGATCGGCCACATAGATGTCAATGCCGAACCGCTTCATCTGGGTAATCCCCTGAAATCCCAGGATCATGCCCATCAGAAAACAAATCAATGAGACAATCGGCACGGCGTCAACCCCGGTCTTGTCAATGTAATAAAGGGTCTCCTGCAGCGGTATCTTGCGCGGATTCTTAATCATTTTGAAAACCGCAATCAAAATACTGCCGGAAAAGCCGACAATACTTTTTATATCGCTGCAAAATTTATAGGCGGCGGCGCCCAGGGTAAGAAATATTGAGACCGGCCCTTTGCTTTTCGCGCCAATGTCGGTATAACTGCCGTCTTTGCCGATGCCGGATTTTTCCAGAACGGCCTGCAATTCATCATTCAGATTGAGCAGGCCTACTGAAAAATTTTTCTCTGCGGAAAGTGTTACCACGCTTTTCAGCAATACCGCGACTCCGGGATCGGACGCAGACATGCCGTCCAAATCGAATTCCACCCGCACCGTATCCTTCAGACTGCTCCTGAGATCATTAAAAACACGGTTGATTCCACTGATTTCCATCCCGGAATTCAAGCCGGACACTTTTATGATCTGATTGTTCTTTTCGATTTTTATCATTAACGCCAATTACTTTCGGTGTGCTTTTTACTTGCCGGCAGCCAACCGGCCGCGAATGGCTTCGGCAACCTCAACTGTTCCTTTGGAAGCGGCATCCGCAAACGCGTTTGCGGTTTGCCGGTCAATCTTTACGCTCCGTGTGAATACTTCGCGCCAGGCAATCCGCTGCGACGGATATTCCCGGCAGATGACCGCAATGCTGACTGTCACAGTATTATCCGGCAAATCACAGCAGAACGTAAGGATGTCTCCCTCAATGGTCAGATCCGGAGAACCGGCCTGCTCCTTGTTCCCGCTGAAATATCCAGTCAGCAGAGCCCGCACCATTTCGTCCGGCGGCGCGGCCCAGCGATTAAATTCATCAAATTTCACCTGATGCTCATTAACTTTAAAAACCATCCGTGTGCCGTAGGCGCTTTCCGCATGGAACGGCAGTACCATGATTTTGGAAGTTGCTCCGGCTTGAGCTGCCGCCGCCGGTGGCTGAATGTCAAAATAGTTGACTGCGGTATCGTCCGGTTTAGGAAAAATACTGCAACCTGCAAGAAAAACTGTTAATAAACCGAATATGAGTCTGCTCATGGCAACGTCTCCTTAATTTTCTTATAATTAAAACTACATTTATTTTTTCCATTGTAAAGCAGAATTTTGCCGATTTAATAAAAATTGAATGTTGTAGAATGCTTGTTTCATATCTGGCGGGTTGAATTCATTTTATTTATGAAATATACTATGTATATAGCACATTAGAGGGATCATGACTGTTTTCGATGGATGTAAATGAATAAAATCAGGAATAAACATGAGAGACAAGAAAATTCTTTATCTGTTTTCTGACACCGGCGGCGGGCATCGAAGCGCGGCAAATGCCTTAATAAAAACAGTTGAAGAAATAATGGGCGACAACGCCCCGCGTCAGGAAATGACTGATGTTTTTGCCTCTTCCAATAAATTAATAAGCCTGCTGGCCAATCTATATGCTCCGGTCATAAAATACTGCCCTTTCCTCTGGGGAGCGTTGTATCATGTGACTAACAACAAATTGTCTATCGTAATTATGGACAAAATCTCTGACCCTTTTGTATCCAAAAAACTTCAGGAGCTTATCAAAGAAAAGAACCC
>CAIMFA010000103.1 GCA_903840185.1 uncultured Lentisphaeria bacterium
ATCTAAATTCCCAATCCCGGACATTGCGTCCGGGATTTTTTTTGCCTTTTTACCTTGCCTTAATTTCTGCAATTTTGAACACATAAATACTTAACAATAAAGCATTTATATTGTTTTTGTTGAGCAAACAACCCTATAGATGAGGCGTGTTTTGTGCGGGTACGAATCCCGCGCCCCGGTCTGTCGTAGGGCCGGGGATAGACCCGGTTCGCTGTCCTGTTCTGGCTTCCTCCGGTCAGGCGGCAACCGGGAGCCTCACTCCCGCGCACGGCGCGGGAAGGTGCCAAGCGAGAAAAGGTGCCAAGCGAGACAAGTTAAAAGTTTAAAAGATAAAACAGGGAGTTGAAGAGAATGCCGGAAAGTTGGGGAATGATAATCGCGTCTGTGATATCCGGAATGTTTTCCGGAGTAGTTACCGGACTTGTCACCGCTGTTAAAATAGTCAATTCCCGCATGGAAAAAAGCGACCAGAAAGTCGAAAAACTTACCGAGACCGTCGATGATTTGAAGAAAGAACGCATTGAAAAACTGGAAATTACAATCAATGATCACGTTAAGGGCGACCAGACACAGCGTTTTATAACCTCGATGGAGCACATGACCGGAGCAGTAACTAAAATGGACTCCAGGATGGACGGTAAATTTGACAGTGTTGTCAAGGAATTGAGCAATTTATCTTCCAAAGTGCAGGGGCAGGACGAAAAGATTGAGGCTTTAAAGGACTATGTTCACAATCTCGATGAATCGCATCAACGTTGCAAAGCGTTACATAAAGTTTGAGGTAAAAAATGGAAAGTAAACTCACTTACAGACTGCGCCAGGGAATTCTTAACGCTGTGATGGATTTCCGTAATCCGGTAGCGTGTAATGATGTGATTAACCATGCGGAGGTTACTGTGCTGGCAGTGGATTCCACTGCCGTTTTACAGCAGTGGCGCGAACTGATCCGGCTAGGTTACCTGAAGGAACTGCCGGGCTCGGACGGTGAATATGCCGGGGTATCAGATCTAGGGGCCCGCGCAATGGCTAAGAAGCTGTACGGTGAACAGAAAGATGTGAATATCTGGGGTCATTACGCCTTATAGAAGTTCTAAAGTGCGGGAGTTCTAAAGTTCTAAAATATCTGTGTTAATCTGTGTAATCTGTGGATAAAAAAAGGATTTTGAGCCTGTGGCTAGACAAAGAAACAATGTGGCGATACTGCCGTTTGAACTGCGCAAACTGGTCTGCCGGATGCTGCTGGACGGCTGCAAGTATGCCGCCATTGACGCAGCAGTCAAGGCCGAATATCCGCAGGCTAAAAAACTGCATGGCACCACGCTGCTGGCCTATGCCAAAGGCGTTGAATACAAGAATTACAGCGCCGGACGCTTGAAGATTGAGCCGAAACTGGCGGCTGACCGCTGGGCGGCTGATGCGCTGAAGGAATGCGCCGGCATTGAAACAGTTACCGATATGGCTGAAATGGCTCTGGCCAATCAACTGCGCGATCTGGCCGACAAGCCTGTCGCGGAAATATCCGACCTGATGAAACTGGTTAGATCCATTACCGCGATCAAACGCACCAATCTGGCCGGGAAAGACGAAGAGCACAAGCAGGAAATCAAGCAACTGAAAGAACAGCATGCCGCCGAAATAGCCGGAAAAGATGCAAAAATCGCGGAACTTTCCGCTAAGATTACTGAACTCAGCAACGTTGAAGGCCGTGAGATTGATTCTCAAAAAGTAGCGGATGATCTGGATTCCGCGCTGGGGGTGCGTTGATCATGGACAATCTCAGCAAAGATTATTTTCTGTCTTATCAGCGTAACTGGATCAATGATGAATCTACGCTCAAGATATATGAAAAATCCCGCCGTATCGGTATAACTTACGGCACGTCATACCGCTGTGTCCGCAAATGCCTGCGTCAGCCTAAAAACTCCAAGTTCGTGCAGTGGGTTGTTTCCCGCGATGAAAAGACCGCAATGGAATTTGTTACCGATTATGTCGCCATGTGGGCCAAGGCCGCCAACGTTCTGGCCAAGGGTCTGTATGGCGATTGTGTCGAGGTGATTGACGAAAAACACGGCGTCAAGGCGCTGGTGGTTGAATTCAGCAACGGCAGCCGTATTTATTCGCTTTCCAGTAATCCGAAAGCACTGGCCGGTAAGGGCGGCGATGTGCTGCTGGATGAATTTGATCTGATTGAACATCAGGAATCGCTTTTTGACATGGCCTTCCCGTGTATCACCTGGGGCGGTCAGCTGGAAATAGTCTCTGCATATGATCCTGACGGCAGCGAATATTCACTGTTTGCCACGCTGGTCAAAGAAGCAAAACTGTTAGGCAATCCGCGTGACTTCAGCCTGCACTCAACTACGCTGGAAGATGCCGTTGAACGCGGATTTGTGGAAAAGGTTAACGAGGTAAAAGCCAGAAAAGGCCGCAAAGGCGAGACCCGCGAGGAATTTGTCGCCCGGATCCGCAAAGGCTGCCGGACGATTGATTCATATAATTCGCAGTATATGTGTATTGCCAACTCCGCTTCCGGTCAGCAGGCTATCCGCTCGATAGACCTGACCGCAGCGAAAAAAGAGTTCTTTATTCTGCGTCTGCATGTTGACGGCAATGCGGCTGTCAGCGATATCATTGATCCTTCATGCGAATTTTTAACCAAACCGGATTTTTGGCGTGACGCGTTTGTCCCGGCAGACAAATTTGCGGTGGGTTATGACGTGGCCAGAGTTAACGACCTGGCGGCGATCTGGATTGATTCCTGCACAAACGGACAATACCGCCAGACCTGCATGCTGACGTTTAAAAACTGCAAATTTGAATCCCAGAAACAAACCATGTATGCCATTATGGATGCGCTGCCGGTCGTTGGCGCGGGCGATGAAACAGGCATGGGCGGACCAAACTGCGAGGCGTTGAAAACCCGTTATCCCGACCGTTTTAAAGGGTTGAATTTTTCTTCCGTCAAAACCGAACTCGGCACGCTGATGACGGAGATTTTTGAACAGGGAAGGCAGGATATTCCACTGACTCCGGCGGAAATCGGTGCAGACCTGGCCGCGATCCGTAAAGATACCAGCATGAATAGCAAGCGTATTTTTTCGGAACGCGCCAATGATTTAAATCCGGACTCCCACTGCGATATGGCGTGGGCCTGCGCCATGGCAAAATATGCCGGGGAGAAGATTGACAACCTTGGTCCTTGCGCAATGGAACCGTCAAAACGTCCTGATCGTCTGTCGCTGGATGAGCCGAAGGATAATCTGGAATTTAACGGCCGCGACGATCTGGCAAGTTATCAATCTGTAAACCGTTTCGGAGGTTATTAAAAATGCTGGTTAATCAATTTGGAAGACAATTGCCGGATAGTGCAGCAGGGAAAACCATCCCGATGACCGGCATTATGATTGAACGTGA
>CAIMFA010000104.1 GCA_903840185.1 uncultured Lentisphaeria bacterium
ACGCCTCTTTCCACGTTTAATCCGTTTTTTCACGGATTCATTCAGCCATAATAGCTATTCAATAATCATTTTTAAAAAAAATTCCTTTTTTTTTTGAAAAATTAACATGAAACACTATATTTGACATATGGATTTGAATTTTTCTTGCATGTGTTTTATTGTAACTATTAAGATGTGAAAATATAAAGAGGACTTAAATGGCAGGTACTCCAAAACTTATTGTTCTTTCGGAAAAGCTGCGCGGAAAGACTTTTGAACTGACAAAAGACGTTCAATCCGCAGGCAGAACTGAAGACAAGGATATTTGCATCAAAGATCCCACCATCAGTTCACATCATTGCGATTTCGTCAAAACCGAAAAAAGTTATATTCTCCGCGATAACCAGAGCACTAACGGTACGCGGGTTAATAATGTGCCGATTACTGAACAGGAACTGAAAAACAGCGATATCCTCCAGTTGGGAGGGGTTGAAATCCTTTACGACTGCGATGATGATACGGCAACATCCGTTACCAGGACCCAGACCGGAATTGATCTGGACAGTACCGAAATCGGCATTGCCACCGTAAAAGACCTCAATAATTTTTCTCCGTTCGCCAAGGACGAAAAAAGAAAAGGCGGCATCAGTCAGAAAATTTTGATTGCCCTGGTCGTCATGCTGGCCCTGGCCATCCTGATCCTGATGGTTTTTCTGATTGTGCTGGTCTTCCGCAAAGACCAAAGCGCGGCCATGGCCATTCTTTGCCAGCTTTTTTAAACAAAGATTGCAGTTTCACATCCGCTGTCTCGTAATAATTTAACAATGGGAATTTTTTTGTATGGCTTCCGACAACGACAATAACAAGAACAATAACGAAAATAACGGTAGACAGGGTCCGAATCCCGGCGCGCCCAGAACTCCATCCAAAGCGGCATTCGTCTGGTTTATCATATTTATTTCGCTTGGCGCAATGATTTTTATCCAGCTAAGCAACAAAACCGGGGCGCAGGACAAGGATCAGGCGTTTTTTGAACAGGAAATCGCCGCCGGGAAAATAACCGGCGTAAAACTTATTCCGGAAACTGACCGCATTATGTTCGCGGAATGGAATTCCAAACTCTCGCCGGAAGAGTTCGAAAAAGCCAAAAAGCTCAATCCCAAGGCTGCTAACTACAGAATGTACAAGGCCAGGATTATATATTCGGAGAATCTCGATCAGCAGCTCAAGCCGATTCCGCGCAAAGTTGAATCCAGAGATAACTGGTGGAACGTTGTTGCCACGATTCTGCCGGTGCTGCTGATTATCGGCGTATTCTACTTTCTCTTCTCCCGCCAGATCAAAATGGCCGGAAAAGGCGCTATGCAGTTCGGCAAAAGCCGCGCCCGCATGATCATGCCAAATGAATTGAAAACCAAATTTGACGATATTGCCGGTGCTGATGAAGCCAAAGAGGAAATCAAAGAGATTGTGGATTTCCTGAAAGATCCGCTGAGATTCAAAATGCTCGGCGGCAATATCCCGAAAGGCGTACTCCTGACTGGTGCGCCCGGAACCGGGAAGACTCTGCTGGCAAAAGCGGTCGCTTCCGAAGCCAATGTCCCGTTTTTCTCCATCAGCGGTTCAGACTTTGTTGAAATGTTCGTCGGCGTCGGCGCCAGCCGTGTCCGCGATATGTTTGAACAGGCCAGAAAAAATATGCCGTGCCTGATCTTCATCGATGAAATCGACGCCGTCGGCAGATCCCGCTTTTCCGGGATGGGCGGCGGGCACGATGAACGCGAACAGACGCTCAACGCCATGCTGGTTGAAATGGACGGACTCGAAACCCAGGCCGGCGTAATCATTATCGCCGCCACCAACCGTCCGGACGTGCTGGACCCGGCGCTTCTCCGCCCCGGACGTTTCGACCGCCAGATCGTAATGGACCTGCCCGACATCAAAGGCCGCAGAAAAATACTTGACGTCCACATCAAAAATATAAAAACCAATGCGAATATCAATCTTGACCTGATCGCGCGGACTACACCGGGCTTTAGCGGCGCTGATCTGGCCAACCTCTGTAACGAAGCCGCGCTGCTGGCCGCCAGAAGCAACAGCGAATCTGCAAGCCAGTCCGATCTGGAGGAAGCCCGCGACAAAGTCCGCTGGGGCAGAGAACGCAAATCCCGCAAGATCAGCGATAAGGAAAGAAAACTCACCGCTTATCACGAAGCCGGACACACGCTGATTGCCATGCACAGCGAAGACGCCACACCGGTTCACAAAGTAACCATCATTCCGCGCGGGCAGGCCTATCTCGGCGCCACCATGACCATGCCGACGGAAGATTCCTATACCCGCAGCCGTAACGAACTGCTCGACGAACTCGTGGTGCTGATGGGCGGACGCACTGCCGAAGAAATCATTTTCAACGACATTTCCACCGGTGCTTCCAGTGATATTGAAGTCGCCACCCGGATTGCCAGGCAGATGGTTTGCATCTTCGGCATGAACGACAAAATCGGACCGATCCGCTACAGCGAATATCATGAGCAGATGCGCGTCCGCGCCGACGCCCCGCCGTCAGAGACATACAGCCAGGAAACCGCCAGAGAAATTGATATCGAAGTGAAAAAACTGCTCGATGACGCGCACAATAAAGCTACAGCAATGCTTAAAGAGCATCATGATCAATTGGAACTGCTGGCGCGGGAACTGCTGGAAAAAGAAACGCTGTCAGTGGCTGAAGTCAGACAGCTTATCGGCATGCCGCCGAAGGACGACGATCCAGTCCATGAGGAAGCGCCACCGCAGGCCGCTGAACCGGCCGCGCCCGCTGATTCTATCACTGTTTAATAGTTAAACTGCGGTTTACAGGTTCAAATATGGATCCGGAAACTTTATCCGACATCATAACTGAGCATCAGACAGCGTGTGTTATTCACTGCTGGATCCAGCCGCGGGCTTCTAAAAATTCCATTGTCGGACTGCATGACGGTTCCCTGAAAATCTCGCTGGCCGCTCCGCCGGTGGACGGCCAGGCCAATGCCGAATTATGTAAATTTCTGGCAAAGAACCTGGATTTAAGCAAATCCTCCGTCACCATTTCCGCAGGTGATGCTTCCAGGCGCAAATCCGTCCGGATCGAAGGTATTACTAAAATATCATTGATAGATAAATTAATTTCCAAGGCAAATAAATGAATAATTCCTGCACTGATAAAATCTGTTTTCCCGGAACTAAATCCGACTGGAACGGCTTTGACCGTTTTGACTTTGAACTGGAAGGCGTCCCCTGCATCATTGTCCGTCCGGAACAAACGGCGGAAGGGCGGCCGTGGATCTGGCGCGCCCGTTTTTTCGGAGCATTTCCGTATGTCGACCTGGCGATATTGAAGCTCGGCTGGCATCTGGTTTATACCGATGTCGTCGAATTGTACGGTTCGCCCGAAGCAATGCGCCGGTATGACCGCTTTTACCATTTTCTGACCGCAGAATACGGTTTCCCGAAACGTCCGGTACTTGAAGGCTACAGCCGCGGCGGACTGCCGGTTTATGCCTGGGCGGCGAAGAACCCGGATAAAGTCGCGTGCATTTACGCCGATGCGCCGGTTTGCGATTTCAAGAGCTGGCCCGGCGGCAAAGGCGTCGGCCCCGGCAGCGCCGAATGCTGGAACACGGTATTGAAAGTTTACGGACTGTCCGAAGCGGAGGCCATGACTTATTCCGGAAACCCCATAGATAATCTTGAACCGCTGGCTGCCGCCGGAATACCGCTGATTCATGTGGTCGGAGATGTCGACGAAGTAGTTCCGCTTAGCGAAAACACCGCCATTCTGGAACAGCGATACAAAAAACTCAACGGCACGATTGAAGTAATTCACAAACCGGATTGCGCGCATCATCCGCATTGTCTGGAAAACCCGCAGCCGGTTGTTGACTTCATTCTGAAACACTACAACGCCCGTAAAGCATAGTTGTATTTATACTCTGCCCGGTTGAAATTTTTATAATAGGCGAATAGAATTGCAGTTATTAACCTTCTGTAAAACAGAGGAAAAATATGACCGTGAATAAGCGCAACTTTTTCAATACCGGCGATATAAAGCTGTTAAGCGGCAAATGGTCTTTTACTCCGGAAGGAGCGCGTAACGCTTCATCAATTTATGTACCATCGCACTGGACTCATGGCGAATGTTTCGGCTATCCTGAAAATTGGGAGCATGTAACGCATGGAACATACCGGCGGACGGTAGTGATGCCGGCATATGACGCCGCGCGGATATGTGTCTTCCGGTTCGAAGCGGTGATGCTTTCATGTGAAGTCTTCCTCAACCGGACACATCTCGGCGGCCACCGCGGCGGCTTCACTCCGTTCGAGTGCGCCGTTACAGAACAACTCTGGCGCGCGTATGCCGGGCAGGCGGTGGAATTACGTGTCGAGGTCGATTCCGCAAAATCAGCTTTTACCCCCGACGGGGTCATTCATCAGGTCGGTTATCCGGATGACGGCGAGGAAGGGCCTGTTCCCGGCGGCATCTGGCAGGACGTCTGGATCACGACCCGGCCAAAGATTCGCGCGGCGGCGTGGAATATTGATTATCACCATGCCGGACGCTCCGCGGTTTTAACCGTATCCATTGTGAACGAATCAGCAGGCGCTTTTTCCGG
>CAIMFA010000105.1 GCA_903840185.1 uncultured Lentisphaeria bacterium
TCTTTCCCTACACGACGCTTTCCGATCTTTGACAAAAAAGCATTTTATGAGTAGAATATATAGTTAAATGAACTAAACTTATACATATAAGATATAACTATGAATATCAAACTTAATAAAGCCCAGCATAAACGCATCGCAGACATAATTAAACGCAGGATTGTAAAAGGCAAGTACACAGTGCAAGAGAAGATGCCTTCTGAGAATGAACTGCTGAAAGAATTCAAGGTAAGCAAGCAAACTCTTCTCAAGGCTTTAAATGCGTTGACACATCAGGGATTTATTGTCAGGCGGCAAGGCAGCGGCACATTCGTGGCCCCGTCAACAAGCGGACGCAAAAATAAGAAAATTGCCGTGATAGTATATCATTCTGACAACCCTTATTATTCAAAAATTATAAAAGGGATTGAAAACTATGCCTCGCAAAAAGGACTGGGAGTGATTTTATGTAACAGCAAGGGGGATGTTAAAAAAGAAAATGAATATATAGAGCGGTTTATGGATGAAGTCGACGGCTTTATAATTTCCCCCGTTGAAAAAAAATCTGAGTATTCAGACGGGATAAAAAATATTTTTGACAGCGAAATGCCTCTCTCGCTTCTTTCAGACACCGTAGTGAATCAATTGACTACCCTGGTTAATTATGTAGTTCCCGATGACTGCACCGGCGGTTTTTTTGCCGGCAAACATCTTGCGGAATGCGGTTATAAAAGAATCGGCATGCTAGTGTGTAAAGGGAATATGGAAAAGGAAACATTGAAAGAAAGATTGAAAGGATTCAAATTGGCGCTCATCCAATACGGAATTCATTTCGATAGCTCAATGATTTTTGAAACCTCAAACGCTGACCCTGACAACGGATATATGCAGGACGGATACAACGCGGCCCCGGGAATCGCAAATTTCTGTAAAGACGGCACGACCGGGATATTTACCCTGGGCGACTCAATGGCGATAGGCCTGATGAAGGGCTTGAGAGAACTTGGCATAAATATACCTGAACAGGTCGGAATATGCGGGTTTGACGATATAGAGCTTGCAGCACACATCGGACTCACAACCATCGCGCAGAATGCTATAGATATCGGTGAAAAATCAGCCGGAATAATTGCAGGAATACTTGAGAATCCGGCAACGGATATTTTGCCGCAGCACATAATAGTTCCAGTGGAGTTGAAAGCCCGCAAAACAACAGCCCGCATAATTTAAAAATATTAATATGAAAAAGCCTGCGGCTGAGTCAGTTACGGGTAATTTTCTTTAAGAACGGCAGGAAGAAAATATGAATGAGCAAATCAAAAACATCAAACTTTCTCTTGAAGAAAAAGCGGCACAGATACTGATTTCATTCCGTTTCGGCAAAAAAGAAATATCTGATTACTGTGTAAATAAAGGATGGGGCGGCATTCATCTCAGTATATGGGATTACAATGGCTTTAAAGATTCCAGAGCAATGATTGAAGAATTCCGCCGCAGATCGAAAGTACCGCCTTTTATCACATCCGATACCGAATGCGGACTTGGCCAGGTGATGCAGGATGCAATAGAATTTACCACTTCGATAGGACTGGCGGCAACAGGGAATCCTGATTTTGCATATCAGGCGGCGGCGGCAACCGCCAGGGAAGCGAAATACGCCGGCCTCTCATGGTCATACGCGCCGGTCGTCGATATAAATACAAACCCATTAAATCCGTCCACCAATATACGTTCTTACGGCATTGACCCGGAAATCGTCGGCAGGTTTGCGAGTATGACGATAAGAGGTTATCAGGAGAACGGGCTGATGGCAACTGCAAAACATTTTCCGGGACAGGGGCATTCATGTTTGAACTCCCATTTCAGTGCGGAAGTTATCAGGCGCTCGAAAGAAGAAATGGAAAACTGCGAATTTGTACCCTTTGAGAATGCTATTAGCGCGGGAGTCGAAGCGATAATGACAAATCATGCCGTATATCCGGCATACGACAAGGAAAATCTCGTTACGTTTTCTCATGAAATCGTAAATAATATCCTTAAAAAAAAACTCGGCTTCAAAGGCCTGACCATAACAGACTGCCTGGAGATGGGACCGGTGAAAAAAGCCTTTGCCGTGGAAGATTCCGTCGTGAAGGCAATTCTGGCAGGCCATGATATAATATTGACTGAAAATGACTATGAAAAATCCCTCTTTGCCGTTATGAACGGGCTTAAAAAAGGTAAAATCAGCGAAGGGATGCTGGACGAAAGAATAGAAAAAATCCTGAACATGAAATTTAAATACGGACTTTTTAATCCGCTTCCGCCTGAAGATGAAAAGCCGTGTCTGAAAGAACATGCTGAACTTGCTAAGAAAATCGCCAGGGCAAGCATCAGGATTGAGAAAAATGAACAGGGGATACTTCCTTTGAAAAAAATAGATGACGCCTCCAGATTGCTGCTCCTGTTGCCGGAGGAAGCGGAAAAGCTGGACATCGGAGTGCATCACCGGCAAAACAAGATTGAGGAAATTTTCAAAGCACAGCACAGTAATACTGAAGTTCTGAATGTTCCTTACGAATTGAATTCCGTAAACAAACATTCTGTCCTGAGTTCAGTTAAAAAAGCTTCGGCCGTAATATTTGATACATCTTTTAAACTTACTTCCGGACAAATAGGCATTCTTAACAGCGCTCAGATTGAGTTGCTGAAAGAGATTATTCAGATACATCCTGATCTTGTGATTATTGCAGTAAATCCGTTTGCGCTTTATCAGTTGCCTTTTGCCGGCACTATCGTATTTTCCTGCAGCAGCAACGAATTTGTTCTTCAAGCTTTATTTGAAGCGATTTTCGGCAAAATAACCGCACAGGGTAAACTGCCGGCGTCGGATACTGCAATGTTTTATAATATGATGAAATCTGTATAGGGTTGCTATAATGCAAATACTCCCTTCAAACATTACCGGCCTTCAAGTCGCGCCAGCAGGCAGAACTTATCATTGCGGAACTCTGACTTATACCAAAGCAGGATTATTCGCACTCTTTACATGGCTGTTATGGGGGGATTTCTGTTATACCTTAATGGAAGCCGTTGTCCCGACCATTCTGCCGCTGAAATTAAAAGCTCTAGGCTCGTCGAACTTCTTTATCGGAATGATCATGGCTACCTTACCCGCAATATTAAACATGACCATCTGTCCGTGGGTCAGTTTCAAGAGCGACCGATATAGAAGTAAATGGGGGCGACGCATCCCGTTTATACTATGTACGCTTCCCTTTCTTTGCCTGTGTCTGGCAATGCTTGGATACAGCGATGAAATAACCTGTTTTTTACAGCGGCATTCAGCCGCGCTGCGCGAACACGCCACTGCAACAGTAACCCTCGGACTTATCGCCATATTTATGGTCATGTTCCAATTTTTCAACATGTTTGTAGCTTCAGTATTCTGCTTTTTGTTCAACGATGTCGTTCCTGCACAATTCATGGGACGTTTCATCGGAACATTCAGGATTGTAGGCACTGGTGCGGGTGCATTGTATAACTTCTTCATCTTCAAATATGCAAACACCCATATGCATGAAATATTCCTGGGAGCAACTATTCTATATTTTGTCGGGATCGGCATGATGTGCCTTATGGTAAAGGAGGGCAGGTATCCGCCAATTGAGGGAGAAACGGACAAAAGTAACAAGGGATTGGGCGGCATAAAAACTTTTTTAAAAGAGTCGTTTACCCATAAATTTTACTGGATGAGGTTCCTGTCAACAGCTTTTTCCGCGACTGCCGGTGCAATAGGTTCTTTTACCATATTTTTTTATCAGGATATGGGACTGGATCTGGATCATGTCGGTAAGATCAATGCGACCAGTTCGATAGCAATCATCGCGGCAACCTCTTTTGTGACGATATTCGTTGACCGCTGGCATCCGCTGCGGATATGTGTTTACAGCTCGGTCTTCGGAGTAATCGGACTTGCCGTAAATCTGGTGTGGATATTCGTTACACTGCCGGGCAGTTACTTTTTCTGGCTCAACATCGGAAATGTTCTGATATCGTCATTTTGGGTCGCTCTGTCAGGAGTCGCGGCGTTCCCTGCCGAAATGAGAATTTTCCCGCAATCAAGGTTCGGACAGTTCTGTTCAGCACAAGCGCTTATCAGGTCGGCATTTGCTGGCGTTGCGGGAATGGGCGCCGGACTTTTTATTGACCTTTTTAAATGGATATTCAACGGCTCGGATTTCGCTTATCGTTTCATTTATTTATGGCTGACAATTTTTGCTGGAATCAGTACGTTTTTCCTGGTCCTGGTTTATATTCAATGGAACCGCATGGGCGGCGACAAACATTTCCATCCGCCGGCTTCGTGGAATTCTCAAGGAGTTGAGGAACTGCCCGTAGTTCCGACGATTGGCCCGCAGACAAAATGGCTGAAAATCTCGTTCCTGCTCTTTGACGGCATAGTGAGCATTCCAGTGTTGAGCATTCCATTCCTGATGCTATGGATGTTTTTTCATGATGAGATATTCGCTTTCAAATGGTACGGACTTGCGGTACTGCCTCTTGCTCTGTTTGCATTATCGGCATGGTGGATGTTGAAGAAAGGTATTTACTCAGATATGGCGGCCGCTCGTGACAAAAAGACGTTGCATAACGGAATCCCGCATCATGGAGTGTTGATTGTAATCGGCAGTAATTTTTTACTGGCTGTTGGCATATGGTTCTGCCAGATATTTTCAGCGCTTTCACTGAACCTGGAAAGCGGAGCAATAACATTTGGCATTGCCAATGGAATCACTAATTTACTGATTATCGGGGCATTGTACCTGATATGCCGGATTGAGCGAGGGTTTTCTATCACAGTTGATGAAAAGTATGAAGCAATTGATAATGCTTGTACTCCGTCGGATGCATTGTAGCCGGAAAAGAATTTTACGATCACCCGGATAAGACGTGTTTACTTATCAGGAAGAATATATTACTTGCGATAATCATAAAACAAGACATAAAACCAGATTAAAAATTGTGACAAACTGAAAACGGTTCACCTCAGTCCACAAAAGTTTGCCTGAGCTAAAAAAGGGAAATAGAAAATTCGTTTTTAGGATAAAAAGATTCGTTCGCAACGTACAGGCCAGGGGTTCGAATCCCCTCAGCTCCA
>CAIMFA010000106.1 GCA_903840185.1 uncultured Lentisphaeria bacterium
CGCTATAGTTAAAATTGCATTCTATTTTCACAAGAGTTCGTCCTTTTTAAGTTATTAAGCAATCTTAAAATGAACTCTTGTGATTTTTTATCAAGCAGGTTTACTGCTTAGGTCTCCATTTTGGGACGCTACCAATTTTTTCGCATTTTGCAACCAGGAATTAATAGTATCAGGATTGACCCCACCCCCATAACTCATGGTCAAGACACAAATGACAGATGATCCATCTTGTCCATACCACTCAAATGCAGGATAGGGGAAAACTTTAGGATATGCATAGCTCAATTTTGCAGTCAGAAAATATTTTATTCCTGATGATTTCATGAGCTGAGGCAATGTGTGACCAAATCCGAAACAATCAGGTAACCACATAACGGATGAATGAATTCCGAATTCGTTCATGAAAAAGCGTGAACCGTATAATATTTGCCGCACAAGGCTTTCTCCTGAAATCAAGTTTATATCAGCTTCAACCCACATGTTTCCAACAGGTTGAAATCTTCCGGTACTAACAGCTTTTTTTATTTTTGCAAATATTGAAGGGTAACGTTCCTTCATTTCACTGTAAAGATATGCCTGACTGCAGGCAAACGTAAATTGGGAATCATTTTCAATGTGTTCACAGGCTGTCAACATTGTCCGTGCATTTTTTCGGATGGCTTCAGCTATTGGCCATAAATATACTACATCCAGATGAGAATGTCCCAAACAACGAATTGAACGAGCCGGAGTCAAATGTAATGACTTGAGCTTTTCTATAATTTCCGGCAGATCTTTATGGCTTTTATAATTAGAATATAAATATCGTAGAATATTCGCCGCTTTTTCAATTATCATATTATTTTCTGCAAGTGCAGAAGTTGTCATCAGAAAATTTGTAGAAGCTTGTGCTGTTGCATTTAACGCAAAAGCTGCATTTTCCACTAGGTTTAAAACTATATAATATAATTCTTCAGCTTTTTCATCAATAGTATATAGCTCAGACTTTTTAAAAAGATGATTCCCCCCAGACCAACCATTTGGATGAGCCCACCGTGAGTGACTCCACCCACTGGTTGCTTCCAATACAATATCAAATTCTTCATTGACTGATGCACATTTTGTCAACATTATTTCTGGATGAAAAGGTGTCAACCCTTTTACTGCAAGACCATTAATAAAAACCAAAGCTTCACTTCCAATATCTATATCAAAGTAGACAGTTTTTTTCTCAAAAGCCTTTCCTAACTTAATTCTACAATACCAAAGCAAATCGACCCGGTCCCCCCCCCAAGATTCATTTAGATGGATATTTTTCCATTTATTTTCCGGTAAATGATTAATTTTATCCCTGTCAATTCTTCCGAAACGCACTTTCCAATCATCAATAATTACTACTTTTTCACGATAGATTCCTTTAAGATAATTACCGGCTGCATTGAGGCGGGAGCAGTTATATATTCTGTGATCAATTTCGTTCATAGTATTAAGCTATCCTTTTAAAAAAATTATTTCTCTCATTATCCTGCATCTCTTTAAATCATAGGAGGACATGCAAATATTATTTCTGCATTTCCGCTGAACTCAGATTTTTTCACTGAAGAAGGCATGAAAAATGTATCACTTTTTTTTAAGTGAAGCTTTTTGCTATTTGTTGCTATTATCATGCTACCACTAAGAACTATACCTGCATAAAATATACTTTCATCATTGATATAGTGCCAGCTTTTTTTTATGGAGAGTTTCATCGCTCCGAAGAATTTAGCCTTGGATCTGTCAATCAGCATTGTAAGAGTTGCATTTTCATCATCATGCAGGATTGACGGAGTAATAAGCGCATCATTCCATACATCTTTTCTGTTTGTACTTTTTAAATGGAAAACATTTAATGCCTGTTCCGGAGAAAGATTCCCGAAACGGTCTTTATCTGTAAGTTTCTGTTCTCCGCAGAAAAGTTCAGGCTGAACGACGAAATCGGTCGGCTCCATAATTTCCAGCAGGAAAACACCGGGGCCGATAGCGTGAGGGGTTCCACCGTTGATCATCAGAACGTCGCCTGGTTTCACCGGATGTTTATGCAGCATTTGCAGACTTTTCGGCATATTTCCGGAAATCGCTTCGGCCTTGAAGGTGTCTCTGTTCAGAAGTTCATTAAATCCCAGCATCAGATACGGTTCTTCTCCGTCGATTTTCCGGGTGCCGAGAATGATCCATGCTTCGGTTTTGCCGAACGCGGAATGGTAAAACCGTCTGGCGGCAGCAGGATCGGGGTGCGCCTGTATCGGCAGTCTGATGGCGGAATCCAGTAATTTGGTCAGAAACGCGGTGTTTCTGCCGAAACTGCTGATGTGACGGCGGCCGAGCAGCTCTTCAGGATACTGATTAACCAGCTCCTGGAATGAAAACAGTTCACCGTCAAGAATTGCGCCGCTGATTCCTTCCGTCATACCGCCGCGCTGCGGATTGCAGGCTTTGACCGACGAGGCGATCCATTCCTCCGGGAAATTAGAATCTGCCGGATGCTGCTTGTGCTGCAAAGCGTCAATCAATTTACCGCCCTGATACACACGCCAGACGCGGTTGCGGTCGAAAGCGAATGGTAGAGAGCACATTTCCCGGATATCTATCGAATGTTCAGTTTTTTTATGCATATGTATTGACTTTATTTTGGTTATATAATATATTACCAAGTATAATGAAAAATAGCAAGAGGCAAATATGAATAAAATTAAAATTTTTAACGCAGGGTTGAAAAAAGTCCTGACATACAAAGGTTCACAACACACCTTTAAGGGCTGGTTTTTATATCAGGAAATAAAAATGACCGTCCGTCAGGAGTTGACACAGCGCGGACTCAACCCGGATGCAGCGGAAAATCAGGCGGAAATATTAAATCTGTGTGTGGAACGGATGCCGCTTTCAATTCCGGAAGGCAGTTTTATTGCCGGAACCCAGGATGACGCATTTTCTCCCAGTTACGCATTAATCAATCCCAGTTTCAAAGTGGAAACTTTTGCCGGATACTGTGATCCGGTGGCTGTATACAGCGATATAGCACCTGATACTGAAATCAGCCGGGAGCGGATTGCGAAAGTACGGGACTACTATGCGTCCACGCCGTATGTCAAAAAGCTGAAAAAGATTTATGAAGGAACCGGGCTTATTACTAAAGAGGTAGCGTTTTTCGTGGAACCGGTAACCGGCCACGTGATTCCGGACTGCCGCCCGATTCTGAAACACGGTATCAACCGAATTATAAAAGAAACCGAACTCCAGCCGGGCTACCGCCGGGTAATGGGCAGTTCGTTGCAGGCGGCGGTAACGCTTGCCGAACGCTATGTCAATCTGGCGGAAGAGCTTTGCGAATCAAGGAAAGACGCTCCTGATGAAGTCGCCAGATTGAAAATGATTGCGGCAAATTGCAGAAAAGTTCCGGCTTCAGGCGCGGAAACGCTGCATGAAGCGGTTCAATCTTATGTATTGCTCTGGCAGATAATGTGTCTGGAACAAGCTCCTAATCCTTACGCCTTTTCAGCCGGAAATCTGGACCGGGTGTTCCAGCCTTACCTCAAAGATACCGCGAATGAAGAGGCGGTGGCGCTGATCAGGCATCTGCTGGCATTTCTTATGGTTGGAGCGCGCTGCTGGGCTATTTCCCAAAATGTGCTTGTCGGTGGCAAAGATGCCGACGGCAGTGATTTGACCTGTGAAATGTCCTATATCATACTGGAAGCATTTTATCAGTCAAATTGCCCGCAGCCGGCATTGTCTGTCAAACTGCATTCCAATAGTACGGTTGATTTTTACAATTCAATGGGCAGGTTCTTTTTCACTCCCGGCCATTCCACGCCTTCATTATTCAATGATGACGCCATTTTTAAAGTTCTGGCAGGTAAAAGAATCGAACCTGCCGACATGAAAGATTACGCGATTGCCGGTTGTCAGGAGCCGCTGATTATGGGCAAAGAGAACGGCAATACGACCAACAGCTGGCTTAGTCTGGCAAAAATTCT
This sequence comes from uncultured Lentisphaeria bacterium, assembly GCA_903840185.1. Classification (GTDB taxonomy): domain Bacteria; phylum Verrucomicrobiota; class Lentisphaeria; order Victivallales; family Victivallaceae; genus CAIPAT01. The sequence goes on from CAIMFA010000106.1 coordinate 3,993, forward strand.
GGAATTGACGCTGAATGACGGCAAATCACTAATCAGTAACGAAAAAATTGGACTTCCGTGGAATCTATTAGGATATAAGAATTTCGAAGAGGTCGCGTCTGATCTGGAAAACGCCTTCATGCGGCAGCTTGACTATATGCTGGAGAAGATGGAGGATGCCGCCAATAAGTGTACTATCAATTTGAGCACGGTTGCAGTTCCTTTCTGCTCTGTATTACTCGGTTGTCTGGAAAGCGGACATGATATGCGTAATGTTGTCACGCCGGGTACAAAATATTCCGGCAGCGGCTGCCTGATTCACGGTTTAAGCGTGCTGGCGGATTCCCTGCTGGCGGTAAAGCTTTACGTCGAGCATAAGATAGACCATTCTGATAAGCTGCTGAAGGCATTGCGGCAGGACTTTAAAGGATTTGAAAGGATACATGCGTTCCTGACTGCCCAGCCCAAATACGGCAATAATCTGGAATCCGCAGACTCCATTGCACAGAGAATGGCGGAGATTGTATCCAGAAAAGTAAATGCATTAAGAAACCCTGCCGGCAAGCCGTTTCTGCCGGACTTTTCAACCCCCAGCACACATTTGCTTTACGGCTACTGGGTCGGTGCGACGCCTGACGGACGGAATGCCAGAACCATGCTCGGATACGGTATTGATCCAAGACCGGGAATCTCCCGCGGTATTCCAGAAAGAATGCTCTCAAATAAGTGCTTGCCGTTTATGGATTTTTCCGGCGGCTATGCCTCGCACATCGGGATTTCGCCTGATCATTTTGCTCATGCCGGAACCATGGACGGAAAAATCGCGGTATTGCGGGAAAGAATTATCGAACCGCTGTTCGATACAAAAAACGGTACGGCAAATACGCCGTTTTATGTGTATTTTAACATTGACAAATCTTCGCATTTACGTAAGGTTCTGGCAAATCCTGAAGAATATGCGCCGTCCGGCATCTATATTATGCGCATTCACGGGACATTCGTTAATTTTTTAGACTTGTCTCCGGCAATTCAAGAGGACATTATCGAACGGCTGGACGAGGCTTGTGACTTTTAAATGTGAGATTTAAAATGGATTTGACAGAAAAAGTTCGTCAGAAAGTTGTAACTGAAATTCTCGAAGGCAAATATTCCCCTGGAGAAAAGCTGCCGACTGAACGCGACATGGCGGAACTTACCGGCACCAGCAGAATTACTGTCCGGCGGGCATACGAACAACTGGAAATTGCGGGAATCATTACCCGCCGCCCGTCTGCCGGAACTTGCGTTTCAGAAGTATTTACCGGCAACACCAACGCGATTGACAGCATTGCCATAATCGCCACTTTGAAAGACCCTTTTTCAGTGGATTTTATTGATGCGGTCAACCGGATATGTTCTGAAGATGATATTCTGAATATCCTCGGAATTGCGGAGGAAGAACCCGAGGAACAGGCGAAAATGGCAATCCGTTTTGCCGCCAGAGGCATCAAGAATATGATTGTCTGGGGGTTTGACAAACGGTTCGATTTCAAGATTTTTGAGCGGATGCGGGTGCTGGGTATCAACATGGTTTTCTTCGACCGGATTATTCCAGGCGCGTTTGCCGATTATGTCGGCCTGAACAATCATGACGCCATCAATATGTTATTCAAAAAAGCGCTTCAGGAAAAGCCGGAGAAATGCATTTTCTTCGACATTTCAGGATTGTTCATTGATACTAACGCTGAGCGTAAAAACACCTTTATCGAATTATGCCGCAAGCACCGCCTGCCTTATGAGCTTTGCTCTGTGCCGCTACATGCCAGGTATCATGACTTCGAATCTGCCGCCAAAGACTTCATGAGCGAAGCCGGCAATGGCAGAACTGCGGTATTCTGCGTTAATGATACAGTGGCCACATCACTGTTCAGCCATGTTCCGGCTGATCTGAAAATATATAGTATTGATGGTACGGAAACTGCGCGGGAAATGGGGATAATCTCGTATCGTCAACCCATAAGAAAAATGGCTGCGGCAACTATTGCCGCATTGAAAAACCAGCAGCGGCTTGGCGCCGGCTGGCGTGCAAAAGAATATTATTTTAAAGGGGATATTTCTGACTGATGAGAATTTTTGCTTCAGGCTGGAGTTTTGATAAAGACGGCCCCGGACAGCGCCTGGTCTTTTATTTAAAAGGGTGCAACATGCGCTGCATCTGGTGTGCCAATCCTGAGGGAATGTCGCCTGATCAAGAAATGTTGTTTTATCCGGAACGGTGTTCCGGAACGATTGATTATGTTTGCAGCAGAGGAGCAATCAATGACAAAAGCCTGAATCGTGTGATATGCAGGAATTGCGCAGGAATAGATTGTGTAAGAATATGGCATCATAAGTGTTTTGAACTCGCCGGTGAATATATTTCTCCGGATGAAATTTTAGCTTTAGCGGAAACTTCGCGGGATATGTTCGGCAGGCATGGCGGAATTACCTTTGGCGGCGGAGAAGCGACACTGCAGACTGATGAACTGCTGAAATCTTTGAGATTACTGCATGAGCATGGAATCAATACGGTTATTGAGAGCAATGCATCAACCCTGGATTTTGTCAGCGTCGCGCAGATTGTCGATTACCTGATCTGTGACCTAAAAGCTGTTTCCGATACAATTCACCGCTCAATGACCGGTATCTCAAATGAACTGATTTTGAACAATCTGAACATGGCTGGAATGTCAAAAAAAGAATTGCTGATAAGAATTCCGGTTGTGACCGGACTTAATACCGGACAGCCGGAAATAAAACGAATTACATCATTTCTGGCGGATTTACATCAACGCCGGCTTGACGCATTGGGGTTGCCATTACGAGTGGAATTACTGAGAATGCACCATGCAAGCAAATCCAAATATGCGGGAATGGGCCTGCCCTATCCCATGACTGCGGTTGAACTGCCGGGACAAGACATTATTGCAGAATATAAACAGGAACTGATCAGTTCAGGAATTGAAATAGTTACTACCTGAAGGAAATAAAAAAATGAGTTATTGTCTGGGTATTGATTTTGGCACCAGTAAAATTGCATCAGTAATTATGGATTCTACAACTCGCCAGATACATGATTGCTCTTCCATAAAAACAGAAGCTGAGATTGCTACTGCACACGCTGGATTCGCAGAACAGGATGTTGAAAAGATCATTCAGACGCTGTACAAGGCGGTTAACTCTCTTTCATCTGATTTGCGCCGGAAAGCAACCGCCATCGGCGTGACTGGCCAGATGCATGGCGTAATGCTATGGAATGGCAAAACAACTTCCCCACTATATACTTGGCAGGATAAAAGAGCTTCAGCAACAGGAATGCTGGAGCAGATCAGAAAAGCTTCCGGCTATGAAAGATTGCAGGATGGGTATGGCGCGGTTACATTGGCCTGGCTGGCCGCCAATGAGGCGTTATCCGGCTGGCAATATGCCGCGACAATCCATGATTATGCCGTGTCCAGGTTCTGCGGACTGGAACATCCCGTCACCGATGCTGCCGATGCCGCCAGTTGGGGCTTATTCAATATCTACTCGGGGAGATGGGATAATGCAGCAATCAAACGCCTGAAAATACCGGAAAAGTTTTTTCCGGAAGTTGTCAAATGCGGTTCTATTGCCGGACGCCTTTCAGCCATATCCGCGACAGCATTGGGATTGCCGGCCGGAATTCCGGTCACGGTTGCCACCGGTGACAATCAGGCGGCGATTATTGCTACATCCGGTGATCCGGAGCAGGAACTGTATCTTACCATTGGTACCGGTGCACAACTGTCAGCTATTCTTTCACGCAGTGAAATCAATTCAATAGACATTCCGGCAAGCGCGGAAATACGTCCGTATACTGATGACCGTTTTCTGGTGGTCGCTGCCGCGTTGTCAGGCGGACAGTCCATGCTGTGGATGACCAGTATGCTGGACTCATGGATACACGATCTTGGACTGCCTCAACTTTCGCGGGATGAACTGTTTAAGCGTCTAGACAAACTGGCTGTTCAGTCCACAGATCACACGCTGGATTTTAAACCAAACTTCAATGGAGAACGGCATAATCCAACACTGACTGGCTCTATTGACAACATCCGGGAAAGTAATTTCACTCTTGCTAATGTTTTCCGGTCTTTAGCCGATGGGGTACTGAAAAACCTCGCCGCCATGATGCCGGAAACAGTCTGGCAATCGAAGCAATGCGTGGTTGCCAATGGCAATGCAGTCCGTAACCTGGCAATAATCAAGCAACTGATCCCGGTTGTATTTAATATGCCTGTCAGGATTTTAGATTCCTCTGAGGAAGCCGCCTGCGGCGCTGCCATGATGGGATTAAAAAATCATTTATTATTTACGGATGAACTTTAAACAGAAATGTGTAATATGCAGAGAATTAGTAATAAGTTTTTTTTCGCGTTGCCCGATGGAAGTCAGGCAACGGAATACACATTACGCAACAATAATGGATTGACTGCGGCATTCTGTAATTACGGTGCAGTCATCACCGGTATTGCCATTCCGGATAAAAACGGCCGCCTACTGGATGTGACGCTTGGTTTTCACAACCCTTCCGATTATATCGAAAACCTGCATCATTTCGGCGCAACCATCGGGCGCTACGCCAACCGCATCCGCCACGGACATTTTACGCTTGACGGTCGGGAGTATCAAATTCCGGCCAACAATCCGTTCGGCCATGCGCAACACGGCGGTCCACTAGGATTTCATAAGGCATTGTGGAGTGCCAAAACAGTCGGTAACGCCTTGACCTTTTCGCATGTCAGTCCGGATGGCGACCAGGGATTTCCAGGCAAGCTTTCGATTCAAATTACTTATTCGCTGACTGATTCGAACGAGTTGCGGATTGAATATCGCGCAGTGACGGACAAGACAACTGTACTGAATTTGACTAATCACGTTTATTTTAATCTTTCTGGCCAACCAGACAGATTAATTAACCATCACGAAGTATTTATCAATGCTGCCAGCTATGTGGAGGTTGACCGGGAAGCCATCCCTACCGGGCGGATACTACCGGTAGACGACACTTTGCTTGACCTTCGACTGTCGCGCGAATTGTGTTCAATCCTGGAATCAAGCCATCCACTTATCGCAGATTCTTCTGGTTTCGATCAGAATTATGTGGTTGATGCCGATTGTCGCAACTTACAGACGCCTGCGGCAGCAGTCTTCTGCCGACAATCCGGCATCCTGCTGGAAATGTTCACCACCGAGCCTGCCATAGGTTTCTATACCGGTAATTTTCTCGGCAGCGAACTGCCGGGCAAAGGCGGTCAGCCTTACCGTAAACACGCTGGTCTGTGCCTAGAAGCACAGCATTATCCTGACTCAGTTAATCATCCGGAATTTCCGTCCACTGTGCTTCGGCCTGATGAAGAATATACTCAATCCACAATCTACCGGTTTTCATCTGTTGAAAAAAATCGAAGTTTTTATATAATAAAGAGGACATAACATGTAATAAATAAAATCATTCTGTCACCAGAATCAACTCTTATCCTTCCCGGCAGTTTAGAGCTTCTGTCGCGCAACTGGATATTTGCGAAAAGAAGTAATCCATGATTTCAAA
>CAIMFA010000107.1 GCA_903840185.1 uncultured Lentisphaeria bacterium
AAAGCTGGACCGCCAGCAGAAAATCGTAATCAGCGGTATGATTATAAGCATTCGAAACTGTCTGATTATGAAAAAATATGATGAAGCCATGAACTATATCGAGCAGATTGAGAACTTGCAGCCGGAATCCCATCTGAATCCTGAACTGATTTTAATAAAAGCCAAAGTACTGAAAAATCTTGGAATGCCGCGCCGCGCCGCCGTATGTTACGAAACCGTACTGAAATTAAATCCTGCATTATCAACAGCATCCTCGGCAAATCTGGAACTGGCCGAATATTATTGCAAATCATCGCAATACCGCAAAGCCAGGGAATACTTGAATAACATTCTGACTGAAGCCCCGCGCTCACATGAAGCCGTTTCAGCAGGAAAAATACTTAATGATATCGCCCGCAAAGAGGATAAAAAATGAAAAGTAATCTGCTTATGCCAATGCTCTTTTCCGGATTACTGGCTGCCGGAATAATATTGCCGGTTTCAGCCGGAGAGGATGATTTTCTGAAACCTGTCGGAAAGCCGCCTGTTGCCAAAGCACAGCGCCGTCAGGGCGGCGAGGCAATGCCGCCGCTCCCGCTGCCGGCGACTCCGCTGCGCCGTTCCGAGAAAAAACGTCCGCCCAGTCCGACCGCGCTCATCGGTAAAGTCGTATGGGGCGGTTATATTGACTACACCTGGGAAAACGGTCTCATCAGCCGGATATTCGACTGGAACATGGTACCGGCTGACTGCCAGCAGCTGCTTCGCATAGTCAAGAATTACATGAAGCTGGAATATAAAGTGCAAACTGTTGACCTTACCACCTTCAGCGGGTCACCGGCAGAAATTCCCATATTGTATTTTTCCGGCGGCAGATCGCTGAAATTCACCCCGGAGGAACGCGGTAAACTACGGAAGTATCTGCTTGACGGCGGTATGATCTGGTTTGACTCGATCGTCGGTTCACCCTATTTCTATCGTTCCGCGCTGGATGAAATCCATAAAATCCTGCCGGAAGCCCCTATCAAACGGCTTGAACCGGATCATCCGGTATTTCACATGCTCATTCCGGTAAACAGCGCCAGAACCAATACCGGACAGACTATCGAACCGGCGATGGACGGAGTCTACATCGGATCGAGGCTGGCGGCAATAATCTCGCCTTACGGCATGGGCTGCGGCTGGGATAATGCGGAACCATCCCTGATCTCCGATGCGAAGATTTACCAGAACCGCACCGCGCTTGAAATTGGAGTCAACCTGACGGCATATTCTATCGGCTGGTTTGAAAACGGCATGGCATACGCCTCCGGCGAAGCCTACAGCGAAAAAGACAAAACTGCCAGCCCGGACAAAATCGTTTTTGCCCAGGTCAAGACCGGCGGCATCTGGAATTCCGACCCTGGCGCGGAAAGCAAATTCATGCGCTATCTGGCGAAAAATGTCAATATTGATGCCGGCACACAGCCGGTATATGTGGATCCATCCTCAATGCCGCTGGATGATTATCCATTCCTGTATCTTAGCGGCATCGGCGCTTTTAAAATCAGCCAGCAGGAAATCGACCGTTTGCGCGCATACATGGACAAAGGCGGATTTCTGCTGCTGAACAACTCGCTCGGACTTAACGAATTCGATAGCAGTGTCAGGCAGATTTGCGCAATTCTTTATCCCGGCCGTCAGCTTGAGCGCATTCCTGACAGTGATCCGGTATTTTCCAAAGGGCCGTTCAAATTTGCGCAAAACGGCTTTTCTGATGCTGCGGCGGCAAAATACCCGGGTTGCGGGAAACCGTTGTTATATGGAATCAAAGACGGGGAACGCTATAAGCTCATCTACAGTCCGGTTGACATCGCCGGCGGCTGGATGAATACGTCCCGGCCCGGCAGTGTCTGTTATTCACCGGAAACCGCCATGCGGCTTGGAGCAAATCTGATAACTTATTTTATGACGCATTAACTAATCAATTGCTAAAACTGAAATTGAAATACGAGGTAAAAGAATATGGCTTATGATGAAAACAGTCTGATGAAAGACATTGAACAACTGAAGCTTGGATTCCATGCTGTCAAAACCGAGATCGCCAAGATGATCGTCGGACAGGACGAAGCGGTCGCCAAAGTGCTGATTGCCATTCTTTCCGGCGGACACTGTCTGCTGCTGGGGGTGCCCGGTCTGGCAAAAACGCTGCTGGTATCAAGTATCGGCCAGGTACTGGAATTAAACTTCAAACGAGTGCAGTTCACCCCTGACCTGATGCCGTCAGACATCACCGGCACTGAAATTCTTGACGAAGAACCGGGCAGCGGACGCAGACAGCTCCGCTTTGTCAAAGGTCCGGTATTCACCAATCTGCTGCTGGCCGACGAAATCAACCGCACCCCGCCGAAAACCCAGGCGGCGCTGCTGGAAGCCATGCAGGAAAAACATGTGACCAACAGCGGTATTAAATACGTGCTGCCGGAGCCGTTTTTCGTGCTGGCAACTCAAAACCCTATTGAACAGGAAGGCACCTATCCTCTGCCCGAAGCCCAGCTGGACCGTTTCATGTTCCTGATCCGGATGAATTATCCTGACCGCAAACAGGAAATTCAGATTTTGAAACAGACTACCGGCAACCGCGAAGTAAAACTGGAAAAAATCATCAACGGCCAAATGCTGCTCTATTTCCAGAAGGTTGTCCGTGCCATTCCGGTCAGCGACCATGTAATTTCCTACTGTGCCGACCTGGCCAGGCTCTCGCGTCCGGACACTCCGGAAGCACCGGATTTTATCCGGCTGAACTTGAGTTTCGGCGCCGGGCCCCGCGCCGGACAGTATCTGATGTTGGCAGCCAAAGCCCGCGCCGCGCTAAACGGACGTTTCAATGTCTGCTGCGACGATGTAAGGTGCTGCGCCCATGAAGTGCTGCGACACCGCATGGCCTGCAATTTTCATGCAGCCGGGGAAAATCTCACTCCCGATACCATCATCACCATGCTGTTGAAGCATGTACCAGAGCCCAAGAACTAACGGAGATAACGCCTGATGGCACGCAGCCAATACAAATATCTGCCGCCCGAAACACTCGATTCACTGAAAAACATCGAGATGGTGGCAAAAACCCTGGTTGAAGGCGGAATGCTTGGCCTGCACCGTTCTCCATATCATGGTTTTTCCTCCGAATTCGCCGAATACCGGAAGTATTCGCCGGGAGACAGTATCAAATACATTGACTGGAAAACCTATGCCAGATCTGACCGTTATTATATTAAGCGCTTTGAAGAGGAAACCAATTTGCGTTCATACATCGTGCTGGATAAATCCGGTTCGATGGGAATGGCTTCCGGCAGACCGGTGCCGGTAAAATTCAACTATGCATGTTATATGGCGGCGGCGTTCATGTTCCTGATGCATCAGCAGCGCGACGCTTGCGGGCTGTTCACCTACAGCGATAAAATCGTAGACGCGGTTGAATGCAAATATTCCCGCTCGCATCTGATAGCTTTGCTGAAACTGCTGGAACATCTGTCGCCGGAAGGAAAATCCGATGCAGGCGGATGCCTCAAACGCATTGCTGAACAAATACCGCAGCGCTCCATGGTTATCATCTTTTCTGATTTTTTCGACCATGACCCGGAATTTCTGAAATCACTGCATCATCTGACGTTCAAAAAATGTGAAGTCATCCTGTTCCAGGTGCTCAATGATGAAGAACTGAAGTTCCCCTATAAAGGGCTTGTCCAGTTTGAAGATCTGGAAACCGGCGAGACAATAGACCTGGAAAGCGAAGCCTGCAAGGATTTCTTTCTGTCCGCGCTCAACCGTTATAATCTCAATTTAAAAAACTTCTGTGACAGCCAGCGGATAGCGTTCGAAACCTTGACAGTCTCGACACCGTTCGAACGGGCGCTGGCAGCATACTTTTCCAAACGGGAGGCAATGTTCTGATGGATTTCGGCAATCCAATGTTCCTGTGGGCGTTACCGGCAGTGCTGCTGCCGGTAATCCTGCATCTTTTCTTCAAACGCCGCAAAATCCGCGTTCACTTCTCCACGCTGCTGTTTTTTGTCAAGAAGGAGCGTTACTTTGCCTACCGCCGCAAATTCTATGAGATACTGCTCCTGGCGCTGCGGACATTGATAATTCTTCTGCTGGTACTGGCGCTTTCCCATATCTTCTTCAAGCGGTTCAACTTTATCACCGGCGGCAGCACCGAAGCGGTCATCATTCTGGACGATTCAATGTCAATGCAGAGCAATCTTGCCGCGGGCGGAACCACGTTCGACTTCGCTAAACGCAAAGCGGAGGAAATACTCAATTCCCTCTCCGGCGATGATGGCGCTTCGCTGGTGTTTTTATCCGGCAGGCAGGGCATCAATCAGACGCGGGACAAAGCGGAAGTCCTGAAACAGGTACGGCAGGCTCAGATCACTGCCGCCACTGGAAGCATGAGCGCCGCCGTGCAGTCCGCAATTGACCAGTTGCGCAAAGCTTCCGGACTAAACCGTGAAATATACATCCTTTCAGATTTCCAGAAAAATAACAAACCGTCACGCGCCATCAGCACCGCTCCGCTTGAGAACTGCCGGATATTCTGTATCCCGTTCACCGGCAGCAGCGAAAATCTTTCAGTCGAAGGAATAGAACTGGATTCAACCCCGAAGATCGTCAACCGGACAGTAAAGATCCCGTACAAGATTGTAAATCACGGTAAAAACACCAAAGATGTCAAGGTGGAGCTGGAGATTGACGGAAAAACCGTGCAAACCAGACAGTTGACTGTGAAAGAGCAAAATTCAGCTTCAGACCAGTTCGTATTTGTACCGGTACGCAGCGGCAGAATTATTGGATGCGTAAAAATCACCGATGAAAATATTCCGCTGGACGACAAGGCATTTTTTACGTTCAGCGTCTCCGGCTGCATAAATGTACTGCTGGTAAGAGAGACTCGCGGCAACGAACCGGATCCATTCTTTTTCCTGCGCTTTGCGATTGATCCGGTCAAAGATAATCCAGCACTCGGAATCAGGACGGAAACAGTAAATATCAGCGGACTTACCGGTGACCGGTTAAAAAACTTCCATATCGTGTGGATGTCGCAAGGTGAAAAACTGCCGGATGACAAAGCGATGCTTATCCGGCGCTACCTCGACAATGGCGGCGTCCTGATCACATTGCCTTCAGGCAATTCCACCCAGGAGACTTATGCGTCTCTTTCAAAAGTTTCTAATTACAAGCTATATAATGTCTACCGCATAACTGCGCCGTTCAATAAAACCGGTCTGCGTTTCAACAAACCGCTGTCCGAATTAAACGCTCTGCTGCAGCTTGACTTGATCCAGTGGCGCAAGATTCAGCAGCTGCGTTATCCCGCAGGCAATGTCATCGCTGTAAATGGAGAGGAGCCAATGATCATGGAACAGCCGGCCGGCAAAGGCAAATGGATTGCGCTGTCTTTCGACCTGCGCCGCGACTTCTCCAACTGGCCGCTCCTGAAATCCTTTCCGGTAGCGATATCGGCGCTGATTAATTATGCCGCCGGCAACAGCGAAAAAAGCCTTAGTTATGTTTGCGGCGAAAATATCGAACTGTACGGCAATAAAATAAGTTTTTCGACCACATACGGACGCAGCGGAGAACTAAAAAGCAAAGACGGCAAATGTGTATTCTCCGATAACTGGCTGCCCGGGGTAATCCTCTTCAGCGAAGCAGAATACGAGGCCGCCGTCGCCAGGCCGGACAGTTCCGAGAGCATCACCGGAAGTGTTGATTCAGGTGACATCAAATCCTTTTTTGATTCTCCTGCCGCATTGCTCGACATCGGCGCGGATATAACAAGCCAGGTGACCAAACTGCGCAACGGCACCGATCTTTCCGGCGCGCTGCTGTTTCTGATGCTGCTGCTGATTGCCGCTGAATTTGTCATCGGCGGCAGTCCCGGCATGCTGCTGGAAGGAATTAAAAATTTCATCAGCAGGAGAAATAAATCATGAGATTCTATCCGCTGATTCCGCTTTGGCTGATCCTGCTGTCCGGCACTGCCGCTTTTGCAGCGGTCTGGTATACCGCCCGTTACGGTATGGATATTCCGCCGCGGCGTAAACTGATTCTGATGATTCTGCGGCTGTCCGCCATCGCCACTGCCATTACGATGCTGCTCAATCCGGGAATAGTAATCAGGGAATTGAACCGCCAGCGCTCGAACATAATATTCCTGCTCGACGGCTCCGGCTCTATGAACACTACCGATATGCCCGACGGCAAAAGCCGGATGGAAGCAGCCAAAGCCTTTCTTGCAAGCCTGAACAAAACGGATTTTAGCAGCTGCAGGAAACATTCATATGTGTTCAGCAGCCAGGCCGCACCGGCAGATGACAGCAAACTGCTGCAGATGTACAATGCGCACGGCGGCACCGACCTGAAACGGGCTTTCAACGTCCTTGATAAAGATTTCGGATTCTCACGCATCGCCGCCGTGATCCTGCTCTCTGACGGACTTGACCATTCCGGATTCAGCGGTAATCATGCCGGTCTGCCGGTATTCGCGGTGAAATTCGGCTCTGAAATGAATGATGTGCCGGATCTCCGCCTGGACCCGTTTCAAGTGCCTGAATCGCTTCGCACCAATGAAGAAATGAACCTGAATATTCCGGTGGCGCTCTCCGGATTTAAAGCTCCGGCTCCAGTTGAATTGAAAATCATGGTTGACGGAAAACTGGAGAAAACTGAAAAATTCGAACTGAAGCCGGGAGACAAGAAAATTGTTGAATTCAGGAGCTCTTTCGCCATAGCCGGGATTCATACAGTACTGCTGAAACTCAACCGGCTCCCCGATGAAGCCGGATATCTCAACAATGAGCGGGAAATCACGATTGAAGTCAAGGAAGGCAAAAGCGAAACCGTATGCTACTTTCCGGTACTGACCAACAGTTTCCGCCCGCTGGTTCGCCTGCTGCTCAACAGCGGGAAAAAATTCACGGCGCTCTACAAGCTGAAAGCAGACAACTTTAATGTGGCCGGCACCGATATTGATCAGGCGTTCAAAAACGGCATTCCGGCTACCGCTGCGGCAATGAAACAATCTGACGTATTTGTGCTGGGAAGCAATCGCGACGGACTCTTAAGCGATGCTGAAAGTCTGGTACTTGAACAATATGTTTCCAACGGCGGCAATCTGATTTTACTCGGCGGCACTGAATCCTTCGGGCAGTTGCAGTCTTCATCGCCGCTGGCGGCTATCATGCCGGTAAAAAGTTCTAAAATCCAGTTTGTCTCAGGTAATTTCAAAATTACTCCGCCTGAACAGAGTAAAAGCAGCTTTTCGTCCAGACTGGCTGAATTATGCAGCGGTGAAACCGAATTGATTAAAGGGATTAATCTGGTGGACAGCGTTAAAGAAGGCGCGGAAACATTGCTATGGGCTGAAGGCGAAGGACGCTATCCGCTGGTAGTCGCTCTACCTTACGGACGCGGCAAAGTCATTGCCGTACTGACCAATTCGCTGCATCTATGGGGAAAAGGCAGTCAGCGCGATATGAATTTCCGAACATTCTGGGAACAGATGCTGGCGTATGCCGGCTCAAGCCGCGATGACGCACTGAAAGTAACAGTCAACAGTAGCGAACTGCTGCCGGGAGAAAAGTTGAAGGTCACTGCATTGCCCAGTCTTTCTGATGCGGAACAAAATGCGCCGGATTTGAAAATTGAATCCACAATTTATCCGGCGGACAGTCAAATTGCCGCCGCGGCGCTCACGCTATCCCGCGAAGGGCAGCTATACACCGCGGAATTCCCGGAACTGAAGCCCGGCAAATATATCCTGCAGACGGTCTGCCGTAATAAAGCCGGAAACATCGGCAAACGTTACCTGACCGTAAGCGTTGGCGATGCAATCAGCGAGAATTATGACCTTAAAGTAACCAATGACAACTTTATGAAATTCTGCCCGTCAGGACGCATTTACAGCATCGAAGAGAAATCGGCGCTGATTAAAGATGTACTGGGAACGATCCAGAAAAACGATATCGAACGGGAATGGTATCCGGTGTTTGAAACGCCTTTCTTCTTCTCCGCGCTGCTCGTTTTTCTGGTCGCCGGATGGTATCTGCGCAGGAGATTCAATCTTTTTTGAGGTAAAATATGATAAGAATAATAAAAATCATGGTATTAATGATGCTGTCGGCAACCGCATCAGCCGGCGAGTGGCACAAAGCGGATATCGAAATGTCCGACGGCAAAACGCTTAGCGGGGAACTGGCTATTCTCGGCAGTCGTCCGCTGACCATGATACCGGCAGGCTCCTCCTATGAACGGAAAATACTGCTGGAGGATATCATTGCCGTCAGCCAGATAATCGAAAAGCAGGAAATGAACAGACCATGGAAGTACAAAGAAGACGGCAAAGTGGACAAAATTTATTTTGACGGAACTTATCCGTTCATTAATCTAGGCACTGAAGTGTTACTGACCAACGGCCAGCAGGTACGCGGCCATATCATCTCGCTGCCTTTCCGTTTCAAGGGCGAAGGGCCGAAAAAAATCTTTCTTAATAAGCAGGAGAAAGGCGAAGTCGGGCAAACCATGAGCGACATTGTCTACCCGGTCAAAATAACCTTTACGGAACGCCGCGGAATTCCCGCCTCCCCTGTATCCGGAACTGTTGAAGGTTACGGCAAACTGCTGAAAGTGTCAGCACTGGACAACCAGCGGGAGACTGTCTGCTTCGCCAATCTAAAAGACAATTCCTTTGAGTTTAAAAATCTGCTGCCGGGAACATATGATATATTCATTCTGACCGACTCAAATGTGCTCGCCGGAATGTCCGGCGACGGGCCGGAAAATTTGAAGGGGGCACCGCTGCCGGAAAACGCCATGACAGAGCTGAAAAAGGCATTCCCGCTGGCTGATGATTTCTTCAATGACCGCTGGATTCTTGATCTGGCAGGCAGCACTTCATTCGCCAAGACTCTGGCGTACTTCCGCCGCGCCGATGTTTACGATGCAAAAAAGCATTTAAACGGCGGATTTCTGTGGCATCTGGATATCTGGAGCTGGCATCTGGCCGGCAGTGAATGGAAAATAGACCGCCGCTACATCATGCTGCGGTACAAACAGCAGGGCGGTGAAATAAACCGCAAACTGATCATGTTTAAACAGCTTGAGGCAGTGAAACCCGGAACCGTCATAACCATTAACGCGGAGCAGAACGGCAATGCCGGAAAATTTATCCGAAACCTTGATTAAACTGAAAACGCGCAATCTGAACCAGACTGCATTTCTGGCGCTCTGCCGCCTGGCGGCAGTCAATCTGGGGACTGTTGCAGTATTGCTCATTTTTGATAATTTCACCGGATTCTCCTCCGGCACCAGAATGTTCCTGGTCTTCTGCTGGATTACGCTCAACATCGGCTTGACTGTAAAAACCGCAAGGGAACTGCTGGCGGCGAAGCTGACTGACAAGCAAGCCGCGATGGAACTGGAAAAAAGATTTAAGATCAAGGACAATTCACTGGTCAACGCCGTCTGTTTTAAAAATGACGCCGACATACCGGAAGTGATGAAAAAAATGTTCTTATCATATGCGGATGCCCGCTGCTCAAAAATGACTATTTCAGGACTCTGGCAAAACCGCGCCTGCCGCCGGATATTCTGGACCACGCTCATCATTTCAGGTGTTTCCCTGCTCTATTTCATACCATTCTATCGTTACGCCGGCAACGCGCTGCTGCGGTTCGCCAATCCGCGTACTCAGCTTGCCTCGCTTAATTTCACTCAATTTCAGGTAAATCCCGGCGATGCGCTGGTTCCGGAAGGCGCTGACTTGAAAATCACGGCTGACGCATTCAGAGACGGCGAGCGCAGAGGCAGTCTCAAGATACTGATAAAAGGTGAAGGCGTCCCCGTTCTCTACCCGATGGATTCACAGGACGGACGCGGCGTTTTCATCTTAAAAAACCTGGTCGCGAATCTGACCTATTCTGTCCAATGCGGCAATGAATCAAGCAGGGATTTTAAAGTCAGCGTCAAGCAGAAGCCGCGTTTTGAACAACTCGCCGTAACCGTAAATCCGCCGTCGTACACCCGGCTGAAAACCGAAACCTATGGAGCAGGCATCCGTGAGATATCGGCATTGTCCGGTTCCTCCATAACTGTTACTGCCGTGCCGCCGGGCAATACGGTTTGCGGATTCAACGTTAACAGTTCAATCAAAAATGCCAAATCGCCGCTGACATTTAAGCTTGACAGGAATCTTTCCGCCAATGCCTTCATCCAGGGAAACGACGGAGTGCTTTACACGGATGCCTGGACGTGCGATTTCAAAGTGTTAAATGACCGTCCGCCGCAGGTAAGGTTTCTCAACCGGGAGACTAATATCGAGGCCGGTTTCGGCCAGACTATCCCGCTTTATTTTTCGGCAGAAGATGACTTCGGTGTAGACCGGCTGACAGTAACGGTTTCTGTAAATGACCGGAGAGCGACAGTCAAAGAATTCAAATATGACCTCCCGCCGCAGAACCATATGAAAGAGGTATATTCACTGAAAATCATTCCCGGCCTGTTCCCGGCGGGCGGCACTGCGGAAGTCAATATTACAGCCACGGATAACCATTTGCCTGGGCAAACCGGGATTACGCCGGTACCGGTCACAATTCATGTGATAGACCTGGTGGAAAAATTAAAAGACAGCCTCGGTCAAGGCAAAGATTCCAAACTTTACGAACTGCTTTTCCAGACGTTGAACCAGCAGCAGTCAACCCGCGGCTGGGTTTCTGCTCAGATTAAGAATTTCCGGAAAAACGAAGCGTTCCAATTAAGCAATGAGCAGAAAAATATCAGGAATATCCTGGCAAAAGCCGAGATCGAAGCCGCAGCCATGGTTAAGAAAAACCTGCTTAAGAAAAACTTTGCCGAAACTCTCACCGCTATTAAAAACGGCACAGCTGAAGAGCTGCAAAAAATAACCGGCAATCTGGCGGCGAATGGAGATAATCCCAAGTCTACGGTCAAAGTCAACGAAATCGTTCTCGTTCAAACCACGCTGATCGAACAGCTTCAGAAACTGCTCGGCGCAATGGCGCTTTTAAAACAGCAGGAGGCAAAACAGCAGGAACTGGCGAAAGATGAAGCGCAGGAAAAAGAGCTTTACGATAAACTGCAGCAGGTGAAATCCAAACTGGATGAGTTCGTCAAGGACCAGCGGAAGATTATCAAGGATACGGAAGCGCTCGATCCGAAGAAAACTGACGACTGGAGCGATAAAGAGGAAAAGCTGCTGGGTAATCTGGCATCACGCGAAGCGGAATGGGCACAGTTCTTCAAGGCAGCCTTCAACGACTTGTCGAAGAAGCAAAACCAGGATTTCTCCAATTCCGCCATGGCGGATGAATTCGTGGAGATGTACGAAGAACTGCAGAAAGCCGGCGATGCGCTGAAAAGTAAAAAGAACATCGAAATTGCCACGCTGGCTGAAGATACTGCCGCCAGCAGTGCTCAATCCATTGCCGCCAACCTCGAACGCTGGCTGGCCGACAAGCAGGATAATATCAAATGGAATGCCGAGGAAGACGGCAAGATGAATGACACCAAACTGACCGATCTCCCCGCCGAACTCACCGACATCATCGGCGACCTGATCGAGAAAGAGGAGGATATGGGCGATGACACCCAGGATTCCACCAATTCATTCACCTGGGACACCGATGCCGCCCTCGGCTGGGGCGTCGCCGACGGCAATATCGACAGTATGCAGGCCAAAGGCATCACCGGCAACGTCCTGCCCAATAATAACGAAGTCGGCGGCCGTTCCGGCGAAGGACGCTCCGGCAAATCTTCCGGTCAGTTCGTGGAGAAGGAAGCCACCGGCAAAGGCGGCAGAAAAACCCCTACCCGGCTGACGCAGTCGCCTTTTGAAAAAGGTACTGTCGATGATAAATCCAAAGACGCGCAGGGCGGCGCTTCCGGCGGCGGCAAGCAGTCCGGCATCGGTGACGACGGTCTCACGGGCGTGACGCCGGAACAAGATCAGAACATCAGCCAGCGTCTGGCCGGCAATCAGGGAGAGCTGAAACAGCGGACACAGGCTCTGCTCAAGAAACTCTCCGACCGCAATCTGCCAACCGGCGACCTGCGTGAAGCGCTCGAAAAAATGCAGCAGATCGAGCAGGGCGGCATCAACGGCGGCGTTGATATCAGACGGGTAAGAAACGACATGGCCGCCGCCATGAAAAACGCAAAAACCGCGCTGGATTCCTCCATAAAGTCTGAAGAGGAGAATATGAAGCAGCGCAAACATCAGGCATTCACCGTGAAGTTCGAACAACAGGAAAAAGTCCCGGCAGGCTATGAAGAATATGTCGGCCGTTATTTCAAAGCATTAGCATCGGAGGCAGACGAATGAAGAAAATAACGTTATTCACGCTCACCGCGATTTCAGGACTGTTGTGCCTGAGTGCAGGCGAAAACCTTTTGCCCAACGGCAATTTTGACGAAGGCGAAGGCAATGCGACGAACTGGGAAAAAACCGATGGACTGACCTCGTTCTGGGTTTCCGAAGAAGGCAGAGGCCGGGTTCTGAAGATGGATACCAGAGTCAGCAATGATCAGGTACTGGAATGGAAGAACAAGCGCAAGATTGACAGCACCCTAAAACCGCCGGAGCCGATATTTCCTAAAGAGCCGCTTCAAACTGTCGCCAATGAAACAGTGGAGGGAGTTGCCCTGGATTCAATTATGATGACGGTTAAACCTGGACAGAATTACAAACTCAGCGTGGACTATAAAGGCAAACTCAGTCCTATTATCTGGATAAAGGGGTTCAGAAAACATCCTAGAAAGGATTTTTACACCAACTCTTACCAGACTAGGCTCGTCCCGGAAGGCGGCACGGAAAATGAATGGAAAACCTACTCCATCGGCTTCAATCCTACTGAACGCTCGCCGGAAACGATAAAAATGAAAGTCCGTATTCACCCATACTGGCCGCCTGCCGTTTACTACTTCGATAACGTCCGCGTCGAGGAAATAACCCCGGCTGAAATGCAGAAAATGGTCAAAGAACGTGAAAAGAAAGCTGACGAGCAATTACTGCGGTGATTTGATATATTCTATCAATCTTATATCTTCTGAATAAGTTATTTTAATGTTATTGTCCGGATTGTGTACGATATACGCCGGAAGCCCTGCGTGTTCCATGACTCCGGCGTCATCAGTGAATTCCATACCGTTTCTTTCCGCAAGGCTGTAAGCGGCTTTGAGTCCGGCTAATGGGAAAACCTGCGGCGTTTCAACCCGCCACAACGCCGACCGGTCAATGGTCTCGATGATCTTGCCGGAACCGTCGGCTCTCTTTATCGTATCCGTTACCGGTTTGGCTGGCACTGCCCCGCCGTGCTGTACTGCAATTTCCAGACATTTGAGCAACAGTTCCGCCGAGGCTAACGGGCGGGCGGCATCATGCACCGCAACATACTCGACATTATTACCGAGCATTACAAGTCCGTTTTTGACCGACTGGCCGCGTGAACTGCCGCCGGAAGTAAATGTTATGCTGTTGCCGGGAAGATACTTTGCCGTGATTGTGCGGAATTTATCCAGTTCAGATTCCGGAGCAACAAATACCAGATTTGAATCAGGGCAGCAACCATGAAAATTGAGTACGGAATGAATAAACAAAGGTTTGGAGTCCAGCATCTCAAACAATTTATTGCCGGAACCATATCTTCTGCCGGAACCGCCGGCGGCAATGATAAT